>CAKPMN010000012.1 GCA_934168005.1 uncultured Bacilli bacterium
CCCATGATTATTGCTAGAAATAATACTAGTAATGGGTACAATACCGCACTTACTACAAATCCTTTTTTATTCTTCATATTATCACCTCTTTGTAACTAAATGGTTACTTTTTTATTAATTATATAACCGTTCGGTTACAATGTCAATAGGTGGTCCTATGTATTTTAAACGCATAAAAGATTTAAGGAATGACAATGATTTTAGTCAACAATATGTTGCGGATTATTTAAAAATTAATAGAGTTGTATATTCTAGATATGAAACTGGTATTAGAGATATACCTGTGGATTTACTAATCAAATTATCTTTTTTATACAATGTTTCTATTGATTATATATTGGGTTTAAGTGACAAAAAAAGTAAAGATTAATTCTTTACTTTTTTCTTACAAACCAATTTGCCCTAATATCACAACTACTACTAGATGGACTTGGTGATGGCATATCTAATTTAACTATTACTGGAACTTTAAATGCTCCTCCAAATGCAACACAATTTCCTGGTTGTAATATTTTTAGTTTTTTAATTGTATCTTGTGTAATATTTGGTACTATTTGTCTTATGTATTCAACATCTTTTGGGTGTAACATCTTAAATATTAAGAAGTTAGAACATTGAGAAAGTGATGTTTCTGATAATTCTGATGGTCTTTGTGAAATAAGTCCTAAAATTACACCATATTTTCTTCCTTCTTTTGTAATACGTTCAAATATATTATATCCTAATAAAAAGTTATCAATATCGTTTTGAACATATCTATGAGCTTCTTCTAGTATTATATGGAATGGCATTGATGCCCTAACAGGTAATTCTTTTGCATAATCAAACAATAATTTTGAATATATTTTTGTTATATTTTTTGCTAAACGATCATCTATATAGTTTATATTAAAGTTTATAATTTGAGCTTTTCTTCCTGTTTTTGTTGTTAAAAGTCTTCTAATATATTCTTCTCTATTAACATATTCTGGATAATCAAAATATACAGATTCATCTCCGGCTGCTAGTGAATGAATTCTAACCTTTAATACATTTGATTCATCATATATTTTGTCACTATTTAAAGAACCTTCTGATATTAATGCAAAGTCAAATGCATCTTTTAAATCATTTAATGTATATTTAAATGTTCCATCTGGAAGTGTTAGAACGTAATCATCTGTTAGAAATGATGATATAAAGTTCATTATTAATTCCATTTCCCTTATCTTTCCAGTAGGATCTATATTTAGACAATGTTTTAAAGGTCTAGTATATCCAGGTTGTTCTATTTCTGTTTCTAGATTTAACTCACTTGTATTATAATATGCAAGAATTGAAAATATTTGATCTCTTATAGCTGTTGATGATTTACCACTTGCTAAAATATCTAGTATTGCTCTTGCTATAATATCATTTTTTGCTTCTATTACTTCTTTTTCATCTTTTGCAAATATTGTTACTAACTTTAATGCTTTTTCAATTATTTGTATTTGTGAATGTTTTTCTGCACCTAAAAGTAGAGCTATGTCATCTACTGTTAATAACCATAATGGTATTCTAAGTGGTTCTGTTTCTTTATCTTCTATATTTGTTGTATAGGCTTTAAAACTTATTTCTGGCACAACTTTATTTAAATCTTTAAATGCAGCGTGATATTCTCCATACGCATCAAACATAAATATACTTGCTTTATATGGTAGTGGATTTGGTTTAGAAAATAAGTTTTGAAGTATTCTTGCTACTCCACATGATTTACCAGCACCAGTTGAGCCAAATATAGCAAAGTGTTGTGAAAAGAATTGATTTATGTTTACTGAGATATCTATATTTTTATATATTGCACTTTTTCCTAAATATAAATCTTTTGAATCCTCATAATCATCTATGCTTATTATTCCTTTTACTTTTTCTTCATCTATTAATTCTACTCTTGCAGAAAACGATGGTTTTCCTATGACACCTGATACAAAATGATCATTTGACATTTCACCTACTAGATTTATTTCAGCTATTTTTTCTTTTAAATTTATAATTTCTCCTACTATGGTTTTTTCTTCATGTTTAAAACATACGTATTTATGAATTAAATCTCCTTTTTCTATTGTTTCTTCATTTAATTCAACATATACGATATTTTCTTCTACTCCTATTACTTTTCCTATCATATGTCCTCCTATTATAGACATTATACATTATTTTTGTTTTAAATAAAATAAAATCACTTTAATTAAGTGATTTTATAGAAAACTTTTTCTTGTATATACTCTTACACCTTTTAGTGTATAAACTGTTAATTCTGTTTGCTTCATTACTTTTATAAAGCCTAAGCCATCTATTACAATATCTTCTTTATCTGAAATTTTTAATTTATGTTTTTCTAAATCTTTTAACTTATCTGTATCTTTATATTGTCTTAATATTGGTAGATTGTTTGAAATGTAGAAAACTATGTCATTTTCTTCTTCTAAATCTATTCTAAGTATTGAATCTACTATAAATGTCTGAGGTACTTTAACCTGAAATATTGTTGGTTTTAATTCTGACTTTGGAACTATTCTTCTTAGTGTTTCACTATCAACTTTATCAACTATTGATTCTTCTACTAGTAATCCTGGTGTATCTATAAATGTTAATTCTTCATCTATTTTTACTTCGATCATATCAAGTGTTGTAGAAGGAAGTATTGATGTTGTTATTTTAGCATTTAAGTTAGAATAGTTTCTTATTATTTTATTAAGTAAAGTTGATTTGCCAGCATTAGTTATTCCTACTACGTATACTTTGTTTGATTTTTTATATTCAAATACTAATTCCATTAATTCATCTAAATGATAATTTGTTTTACTGCTTATTATTATTTTGTCTACTATATTTAACTTTAATGAGTCAAAATATTTTATTAATTTCTCTTCGTATATTTTTCTTGGAACTAGGTCTCTTTTTGTTAAGACTAATATTATATCATTGTGGATATATTCATTTAATTTTTCTATTTCGCCTATATTTAATAGATCAACTACTAATAATACTAGATCCTTACTCTTATCAACTTTTTTAAAAATTTTTCCAAAATCTTTATTTGTTTTATCTACAACTTTATATTCATTGTAATTCTGTATTCTAAAGCATCTTTCACATAAGTTAGACTTTTCTATGTTTTCTTCTTTTATATATCCTTCTTTTGATGGATCTTCTGTTTGTAACTTTGTACCACAGCCTAAACATTTTTTACTCATAGTATCTCTCCTTTATGAATAATCCTTTTGCTCCCATTCTTCTCATAAGTGAATTTTCTCTTGATCTATTTATTTTTGTAAATGGTGATTCTTTTTCACTTAGTGGTTCTATTAATATAGTAGTTATTCCTACATTGTTTCCACCTTTTATATCTGTTAAAATTTGATCTCCTATAATTGCTACCTCGTTTGGTGTTACTTTATATTTTATAAATACTTTTTTAAAGTTCCTTGATAGTGGTTTTAGAGAGTTTGATATATATGGTACTTCTAGTATTTCGGCTACTCTTCCTACTTTTCTTTTATTTCCATTTGAAAAAAGAACAACTGTAAATTGTGTTTTTATAGCTTTTATTAGGTCTATTATATTCTTATCTATTTCTTTTTCTTTATACCTTAATATCGTATTGTCTACGTCAAAAAGAAGGATTTTTATTCCAGCTTTTTTTAATTGATTAAAATGAATATCTGTTAAATTCTTTTGGTATATATCTGGTCTTAGTTTTTCCATAAATCCTCCTTATAGACATTTTATCATACACATAAAAAAAAGAAAACTATTCTTTTTCTTTAATGTGCCATTTTTTTATTAGAATTCTTTTTTCCTCTATTTCATCCATTTCTTTGGTTTCCTTTTTTTCTGGAATCAGTATTGCACTTCCAAATACTATTAACAATACTCCAAGACATATATTTAGATTTTGATCTAGATTTATTATCATTCCTGTTCCCAAACCTAATGCCGAAAAAGAGACAATACTTTTCTTTAAAAGTCTATCTATATTATCTTTTTCATTTTCTAATTTTATAACTAGTTTTTTATAATATTTTATTTGATCTTCTTTTGAAATATTATTCTGATTCATCCATCTTTCTAATATTTCTAATGATTCTTCTTCCATATTCCTCCTAGGTATTTATCTATACGTTACTTTTTATTTTTCATATAATTTTATAGGTGGTTTTCATGCGCAAGAATAATAGATGTGGTAGGGGTTGCTGTTTTCCTTGTATGTTTATCTTATCTATTCTTTTCTTTTATCAATTAATTCTAACTTTTTTCATATTGACAAGATTTAATTTTTTCTTACTTTTTATGTTTTTAATTCTGTTTGTATTTTTCTTTTTCCTTGCGATATGATTCTATTAAATTTTTCGTTTTATAAAGCATATCTATTTCTCTTGTAATATTTTTACATGTTTCAAATTCTTTTTGAATTTCTATTTTATTTGGCATAGATATTAATGTAAATAAAAGTATTCTTTCACTTTCTAATAAAGGATACTTTTTTTCATATTCTCTTAAATAATAAGCAAAATCACAGTCTATTGAACAATTAAGATATAGTTTATATAGATCAAATATAGGGTTATCTATTTTTGATTTATCCCAACTTATTAAGTAACTTGTATCATTTTTAAGAAAATGGTCTAATCTTAAATTATTATGCAGTACTGCGAAACGAGCTTTGCCTTTTTCTTCCACTAGCTTATACCATTCTTCTAGTAATTTATCTGATTCTTCTAGAGAATAAAATATAATCATTATATTTCTAGCCAAATGGTATGAAGATGGTTTCATGTATATCTCTTTTTCTATTATAGTTATCATGTCGTTATAGTAATTTGTTAGATAGTTTATATTTCCTTTTATATCTTCATATATCTTTTTAAAATAATCTTTTTCTGTCTCTTTATAAAAGCTTGTTTTACTATGAAGTAATGCGGTTATATTAATTAAATCCAACATTTTTTGTTCTTTAGGATATGTTATTTCATCTATAGCATTTGTTATTTCATAATCTTCATCATTATTTAATATTTCTGGATAATATGTAAAACTTCTTGATTTTAAATATTTATAAATGTCTTTTTTATCTTGATTTGTTTCTTTTATTGCATATTTTTTGCCATTCGATTCTACAAAATAGACGTTTCCTTTTTTTTCATAGTGATTTACTTTTAAATTATTTTCTTTTAATAGTCTATGTATCTGTTTCATTTGTTTGTATTAATAGTTTTGTATTTACTTGAAATGATGATAAATCATTGTATTCTTCTAATTCTTCTTTTGTTACTTTATATTTTTCCATAATTGATTCTATTGTGTCATTATCTCGTACTATATATATCTTATATTTTTTGTATTCCTCTTCTTGATTGTTTATAATTATTGGGCTTTCTTCTTCTATGCATCTTTCTTTAACTGGCTCTTTTTCTTTTCTGCTTTCTTCTTCTATTTCTTTTTCCAATTTTTCAGTCTCCTTTTCTTCTAAATTATCTAATAACACATCTATACTTATTGTTAGAACTTTGTTATTTACTATCTCATAATAAAAGTCATCTATTTCTATAGTTACATCTTTAAGATCATATTTTTCATCCATATGTATTTCGAATGGTAATTCGTATGAAAAACTTTCTAAACTAACTGATGTGTCTGTAACTTTATAATCTCCATAAACTTTAAAGTTCCCACCTATTAAACTATTTTCTTTTACTGATAGAGTATTATCTAGAGATATACTTGTTACTTCAGCTACCTCTGTTTTAAATATAATATCTTTTTTAAATGGTATAATCTTTTTCATAAATTCCTCCTAATTAATGTTATGAAGAAATATTGTTTTTATGAAAAAAAAGGCTTTAGCCTTTTCTTATTTTTATACATTTTATCATTTTATATTAATTAGAAGATGTTTCAAGTTGAATGTTAAGTATTTATTAGTCTTAAAAATCATCTTTTTTAGTTTGTTACTTTTCTTTTTCAGATTCATCTTCTTCTAAAATTCTTCTATATATTTCTTTATAATTTTTTACTGGTATAAACTCTATTTCTTTTTTTATAAAATCTTCTATTTCTTCTATATCAGGAATATTTTCATATGGTATAAATATTGTTTTTATTCTATTTCTAGATGCTCCTATTACTTTTTCTTTTAATCCACCAATCTTTAAGACATTTCCTTTTAAAGTTAATTCTCCTGTTAGTGCTATTTTGTTACTTATTTTTTTCTTTTTTAACATGCTTAATATAGCTGTTGTTATAGCTATACCGGCACTTGGTCCTTCTTTTGGAACTGACGCTTCTGGTATATGAATATGAATATCTAACTTATTTATTTTATCTAAGTTTACCTTAAAAGACTTTGCATTTGCTTTTATGTAATCTAGGGATATTTGAACACTTTCTGTCATTATTTTTCCTACATTTCCGGTTAAAATAAGTCTTCCTGTTCCAGAAAATGAAGTTACTTCTAATTGCTCGGTATCCCCACCATAATTTGTATACGCTAATCCATTTACTATACC
This sequence comes from uncultured Bacilli bacterium, assembly GCA_934168005.1. Classification (GTDB taxonomy): domain Bacteria; phylum Bacillota_I; class Bacilli_A; order RF39; family UBA660; genus CATOJL01. The sequence continues at coordinate 6,531 of CAKPMN010000012.1, forward strand.
ATAGTCATTATTTTTATTAATGCCATAGAAATGATATATTTCTTTTCCAAGATATTCTTCTACTTTTTTTTCATCTATTAAGAATTTATTTATTATTATCCTTTTAGTTACAATCTCTGTTACTATTTTTCTTATTATTGTAGCTAATTTTCTTTCTAATTCTCTTACTCCACTTTCTCGAGTATACGATCTAATAACTTTTAGAATTACTTCATCTTTTATTTTAATTCCTGATACATTTACACCATGTTCTTTACAGATTCTTGGTAATAAGTATTTTTTTGCTATTTCTAGTTTTTCATATTCTGTATAACCTGATAAATTTATTATTTCTAATCTATCTTTTAAGGCTTCTGGTATTTGATTTACGTAATTAGCTGTTGTTATAAAGACAACTTTTGATAGATCAAATTCCTCTTCTATAAAGTTATCACTAAAATATTTATTTTGTTCTGGGTCTAATATTTCTAATAAGACGCTTGCAGGATCACCTTTATAATCTCTTGTCATTTTGTCTATTTCATCTATTAGAAATACAGGATTTTTAGTTTTTGCTTTTTTCAAGCTTTGAATAATTCTACCTGGCGCTGAACCTAGGTATGTTCTTCTATGTCCTATTATTTCTGCTTCGTCGTTTATTCCGCCAACTGACATTTTAACAAATTTTCTATTCATTGCTTTAGCTATTGAGATAGCTAGTGTTGTTTTTCCAACTCCAGGAGGACCTGCAAGACAAATAATTGGACTTTTTAAATTTCCTTTCATTTGTTTTACTGCTAAATATTCTATAATTCTTTCTTTTACATTTTCTAGTCCATTATGTGAATCATCTAGTATTTGTCTAGCCTCTTTTAAATTGTCATTATCTATTGTTTCTTCTTCCCATGGAAGAGATAATAACCAATCTATGTAATTTCTTACTACACTTACTTCTGGTGATACCATTGATAGACTTTCTAATCTTCTGATTTCTGATTTTATTCTATCTTTTATTTTATCATTTGCTTTTAGCTCTTCTAATTTTTCATATAGATATGATATTTCATCTTCTTTTACTGATTTTTCATTTAATTCTTGTTTAATTTCTTTTAATTTTTCTTTTAAGATATATTCTCTTTGGCTTTCATCTAATGTTTTTCTGACTTTAGCATCTAATTCTTTTTCTATGTTAAAAGATTCTTCTTCTTCATATATATCTTTTAAAGCCATTTCTGTTCTTATCTTTGGTGATATTTCATTTAAATATTCAAATTGTCGATTTCTATCGATTGATAATATTGATGGGACTATGTTTGTTAAAACATCAAGTGAAGTTGTATTTTCAACTACCTGTGATATACTGTTTCCTACATATGGAACTATATCTATATATTTTTTTAACTCTTCTTTTAATTTTTTAATATATATTTTATCTTCATTATCTTCTTTTATTTCTATTTTAGTTATGATTGATTCTATGTTTGTCTCATTTGTTAAATATTCTAATACTTTTGCACGTGATAATCCTGTTAAAATAAATCTTATTTTTCCATTTGGAAGTTCTATTTTATGAGTTATTTTAGCTATAACACCTATTTTAGGAAAGTTTTTGATTTGATTTGTCTCTTCTAATTCATTTTCCTTTTGAACTACCAATATTTTAAAATTATGGAATAGTTCAGATATATCTAATAAGTTTTTGTATTTTTCTTTTTCTAATTCTACTTTTATATCGCAGTTTGGAAGGAGAATTTGACCTTTAAGTACAAGAACAGGTAGATTATTTTGCATACAACTCCTCCTTCAAAATTGTTTTCTATTATAGCATAATTTTAAAAAAAAATAAGAGTTTTTTCTCTTATTTTATAAATTTTAAAATTATTAATACAAGTGCTATGAAAATTACTAATACTATACCTGTAACTGTAAGAATTAATTTTAAGTTTTTTGACTTCTTTTTATTTTCTTGTTCGTATAAGTCTTCAAAATCTTTTTTATTAAAATCTAGGCTTGATGTATAAAATGAATTATCTATTTCTGATGGTTTATCTTCTTTTTTCTTATCTAATGCTTTGGCTTCTTCTAAAATTGATTCTATACTAGCTCTTTCTGGCATTGTTTTTTCATTTTCATCTTTAGCTAGATCGCCTAACATATTTAGACTTAATTCTTCATTATCTAACTTATTTAAAAGACTTGTGCTTGTTATTGTATTTATTAATTCTTTTAACTCTTTAGCATCATCTTCGCTAAATTCTTTTTGTTGTTCACTTTTAATTTTCAATTCTTTTAATATATTATAGTTAGTATTGTTTAAACTACGATATTCATCATTTTCTCTTGTTTGATTTTTTAATTTTTCTAGTTCATCTTTTATATCATAATTTTTTACTTCTTCTACTTTTAATTCTTTTTTTAATGGCTCTTTTTCTTCTTCTTGGTTTAAAAGTGATCTATATTGTTTTTGTCTTTTATATTCTTCTCTATTTTGAAGCATTTGTTTTACTTTTGTAATATCTATTTCATTTGTACGGTCTAATGATTCTACTGCCTCAATATTACTATATTCTCCTATATCATACATTTGTCTATACAAAGATTGATTTTTTTGGATTCTTTTTTTTACTGTTTCTGAGTTATAGTACTTTTCCATTCTACTAGCCATACAATCACCTATTAAAATAATACCATATTTTTTTATTAATTTAAACCCTTGCTTTTATTTTTCATTTTTTTTATAATGTCTATAGGAGGATTTTATGAAAAAAATAGTTGTTGACGCTGATAAATGTTTCGGTTGTGGAGCATGTGTTAGTATTTGTAATAAAGTTTTTGATTTTTCTGATGATGGAGTTGCTTTCACAAAAGAAAATGAAAATATAATCGATAATATGGATGAAGATGTAAAAGATGAAGCATTAGATGCTTTAGAAGGTTGCCCTGCTAGCGCAATTAAAGAAGAAGAAATTGATGGATCTTTAGAGGAGGAGAAGGCGGCATAGCCTTTTTTTGATTATGATTAAGTTTAGTAAAATGCATGGATGTGGTAATGACTATATTTATATAAATTGTTTCAATCAAGATATTTCTTCTATTCCTAACTTTGAAAATTTTGTTAAAAATGTTAGTGATCGTCATTTTGGAATTGGGTCTGATGGTGTCATATTAATAAAGCCAACGGATAAAGCAGATGCTTATATGGATATGTATAATGCTGATGGTTCTAGTGGCGCTATGTGTGGAAATGGGATTAGATGTGTAGCTAAATATATCTATGATAATGGTATTGTAAATAAAGATGAAGTTGATATTTTAACTAGATCTGGTATTAAACATTTAAAACTTTTTATAGTAAATAATAAAGTTGAAACTGTCTCTGTTGATATGGGAGAAGCTATTTTAAATCCTAAAGAAATACCTGTTAATACAGACAAAGAGTTATTCATGGAAGATATAACCATTAATGATAAAAATTATTTTACTACATGCGTTTCTATGGGTAATCCACATGCAGTTATTTTTTTAGATGATATTGAATCTCTTGACTTAGAACATATAGGGCCACTTTTTGAAAATAATAGTCTTTTTCCAGATAGAGTAAACACTGAGTTTTTAAAAGTTATTGATTCTAAAACAGCTTATTTTAGAGTTTGGGAAAGAGGTAGTGGGGAAACATTAGCCTGTGGAACTGGAGCTTGTGCTTCTGTTGTTGCTGGATGCTTAAATGGTTATTTTAATAAGAATGAAGAAGTTCATATTATTTTAAGAGGTGGAGACCTTTATATTACTTATATGGATAATGGCCATGTTCTTATGAGAGGAAATGCTTCCTTTGTATTTAATGGCGAAATAAAAGAAGATTTTTAATCTTCTTTTTTTGCTTCAAAGTATAATTTTTTTATTTCTTTTGGAGTTAATTTTCTTGATTCTCCAGATTTTAGTCCATCTGTTGTTAAAAATGAAAAGCTGTCTCTTCTTAATTTAATAACTTGATATCCAATTGCTTCGAACATTTTTTTTACTTGATGGTTTCTTCCCTCATGTATTATTAATTCTACTATTGATGTATCTGTTTTTTTATCATATTTTTTTATTCTTGCTTTACTTTTTGATGTTTTTTTGCCATCAACTATTACTCCACGTTCTAAAGCTTGTATTTCTTTTTTTCCGATTAAGCCCTTTACTTTAGCAATATATACTTTATCTATATTATTTCTTGGATGTGTTAATAAATTTGTAAGTTCTCCATCATTTGTTAAAAGCAATACTCCTGTTGTATCATAATCTAGTCTTCCAACCGGATATATTCTTTTAGTTGTTGGAATTAAGTCAACCACTGTTTTTCTATTATGTTCATCTTTTGTTGTTGTTACAACTCCTCTTGGTTTATTAAGTAGGTAATATTCTTTTTCTTCTGTTTTTATTACGTATCCGTCTACTTCTATTACATCTTTGGAAGTAGCTTTTTCTCCTAATTCTCTTACTGTTGCCCCATTTAATTTTACTTTGCCTAATTTTATTAATTCTTCTGCTTTTCTTCTTGATACATATCCACTATTAGCTATTATTTTTTGTATTCTTTCCACATACATCACCAAAGATATTATATATAATTTTTTTATTAAAAGCAATTAAAAGAGTGGTTATTTTCCACTCTTACAATTATATTCGAATGTCTCATAATGTTTCTTATATGTTTCTAGTGTTCCATTTTCGTCTAGGCCAAGTTCTTCTATTGTTTCGTCATTCATTCTATATAAATTATATTCTATAGTGTTTATTAGCTTGTCATCTTCTATTTTGTAACTTGCTTTTATTCCTGCTGTTTCATTTAGACTTTTATTTCCATCTCGTTTTTCTGTTTCTAATTCTCCTAGTGTTTTTACTTCTGGGTTTAATATTTCATATGTTACTTTTCTTGTTTGTGTGTATATATGTCCATCTTTAAAAACTAATTTTACTTCTTCATCCATTTTTAAATTTGTTGAATAGTTAGTATTTGTACATGTTAATGAAGTAGTTTTGCTTGTTGTATATATTTTATTTCCTATTACTATTAAAAGAATTAGTACTGGAACTATTATGCATAGTTGAATGGCTGGATCCAATTTTTTAAATGATATTACAAAATCCATTAATGTGTTTTTAATATTACTAATTAAAACTTTTATTCTTGTTATTCCATTGTCATTTTTTGATACTGATGCTTTTTTTAATATTTCTTTTTCATCTATTTTATTTATGTTAGAATACTCTTTTTTTGATTCACTACTTTGCTTTTTTAATGCTTCTACTTTTTTCTTAGCTTCTAGTTTTTTATCTTCCATAAAGATTCTCCTATTCTCTTCTTATTTTAACAATTAATACTTATTTTTTCAAGTAATTAGAAAAACAAATTGACAAAAAGAATAGAAATTAAAATACCTGCTAGATCGGCTAGTAAACCTACTATTAGTGAGTGTCGTATTTTTTTTATTCCAATGCTTCCAAAATAAAGTGAGATTATATAAAATGTTGTATCTGTTGAGCCTTGAATTATTGAAGACATTATTCCTATTTTACTATCTGGACCATGTGCTGCTAGTATTTTATTTAATATAGCAAGTGATGATGAACCTGAGATTGGCCTTAATAATGCCAATGATATAACATCTGTTGGAAATGAAACTTTAATTAAACTTAGAAGGAAATCTAATACCCCACTTTTTAGAAAAATATTTATAGCTAATATCATAGCTAATAAGCACGGAAACATTGTTAGTACCAATTTGAATGATTCTTTTGCTCCTTCTATGAAGGTATCATAAACATCTACTTTCTTTATATTTCCATATATTATAACTATTAATACTATCAATGGTAATACATAGCTTGATAAATTAATCATGTTTTTTCCTTCTGAATAAATAATCTAACATTAATCCTGTAATTGTAGCAGTTAATGTTGCTAAAAAGCATGGCAATACTATTGATGTAGGGTTAGCACTTTTATAAAGCATTCTTAGGGATATAATTGTTGTTGGAATTAAAGTTAAACCTGTTGTGTTTAAAACTAAAAACGTTATCATACTATTGCTAGCAACTTTTTTATCTTTATTTAATTCTTGAAGAGATGATATTGCTTTTAAACCGAATGGTGTTGAAGCACTTCCTAATCCAAAAAAATTACATATTAAGTTTGATGAAATATATGAAAGCGACACATGACCTTTTGGAATTTCTGGAAATATAATACATAATACCTTTGAAAGTTTTTTTGATAGTTTTTCTAATAATCCTGATTTTTCTGCTATTTTCATTATTCCAAGCCATAAAGACATTACTGGTAGTATTTTTACTACCATATCTAAACTTGTTTTTGTTGACTCTAATATTTCTTTATTTATTAGATCTATTTTGTTTGTAACTATTGAAAATATTATTCCAATTAAGATCATTAAAGTCCATATTTTATTTACCATAGATGTTTTATCCATTCTATCAATTTGGTGAAATTACTTTTTTTCAACTCTTCTTCTTTTTCTTTTACAAATATATCCAATTTACCAATTTGTTCATTCATTACAAATATTTTTACTTCTCCTACTTTGGCATTATTTTCTATTATTCTATTTTTATTTAATTCATATTTCAAATATATATTTTTATTTTCTTCTTTGGTAAGTGGGTATCTAAATGAGTCTTCAACATATAAATCATAGTCTTTATAATATATATCATCATAAATATTTATTGTTCCTTTTTTTACTATTTCATATGATTCATAGTTATTAAAACCATATTCGAATAAATCTGTATGATCTTGCCAGTCATTTCCATCATCTAATGTTACTACAACTAATCTTAGATCATTTTTCTCAGCTGTTGTAACTAAGGTTCTCTTAGCTTTTTTTGTATATCCTGTTTTTCCTCCTGTTGCATATTTATATTTTCCTAAGAGTTTATGTTTGTTATTCCAAATATAATTATTTTTATTAGTATTTAACTTATAAGTTTTTGTACCTATTATCTTTTTAAAAGTATCATTTTTATAAGCGTAGCTTGTTAATACTGCCATATCATATGCACTAGATAAGTTTCCTTTTACTTCATCTAATCCTGTTGGGTTAGTAAATGTTGATTCAATTAATCCAATTTCTTTTGCTTTTTTATTCATTTCATTTACAAAATTTTCTACACTGTTACTTGTTGCTTTAGCAATAGAAAGAGCGGCATCGTTTCCACTTCTTAACATTAATCCATACAATAGGTCTTCTAGAAGCATTTCTTCTCCTTCTTTTATGTATATTCCAGAGCCATATGCATCCTTTATTTCATCTCCTATTATTACTTTCTTTTTTATATCTGCATTTTCTAGCGATGTTATTATTGTCATTATTTTCGATATAGAGGCAACTGTTCTAACTTCATGAATATTGTTTGCATATAATATTCTGTTACTATCTATATCCATTAGTATTGCACTTTTAGCACTGATTGCTTTTATATTTACTGGAATTAATATTAATAAAAATAAAAATATTTTTTTCAATTTTATCACCTATAAAACTATATGAAAAAAAGGACTTTTTTAGTCCTTTTAATATTGGTATGTTCCTTGAATTTTACTCTCATCAGTACTACTTAAATCATCTAATTTCCATTCATCGTTAACTTTTGTTAATGTTAAATCTAATGTATATGTTACTTTCTCGTCTGATTCTTTTAGTTTTTTTAGTACATATTCATTATATATTGAAGCACTATAGTTACCTTTTTCGTCATTGAACTCTTCTGGGTGTTCTAATAGATATGCTTCTGATTCTTTAAGTGCTTTAGAATGGTCTTTTACTGTTATTTCTGTTGTTACCACTGCTGAATCACCATTAATAACTTCATTTTTTATCTCGTATGTTAATCCTTGATAATGTTTTTTCATTATATCTGTATATGTTTCTTTTTGTGCTTCTGTAAATGTCTCTTCACCATTAACTACTTGTTTTAGTTGCTTTAAAACATCTTCATTTAATGTTTGATAGTTATTAAAGAATTCTTCTACTTTCTTCGTAGGTGTTGATTTTGTCACTTTCATAGAACAAGAACAACCTGTTAAAAGTGTTACTGCAAGTAAAAATGTTAGTACTTTTTTCATAATTCCCTCCTCGTATATATTTTCTCCTACTTATTATTCTTTTATACATTTAAACAATATTTTTAGTTAATTTTAAAAGTGGTAATAATGTTTTTTCTATTTTGCATAGATTTTCTTCTATTTCTTTAATTAATTTTTTATATATTTTATCTATATTTTTTTCCTTCTTATTAAAACATTCATAGTATATATATTCTAATTTTTCTACATCTTTTTCGGTATATATTTTATTTATTTCATCTTTTAACTTTATTTCTGTTTCTATGCTTTTTCTAGTTTTTAACTTTTCTTTTGCTTGCTTTTTTAATTTTTTATATAGTATTTTACATTCTGGTAAATTAGAAGCTCTTTCTTTTACTAGTTCATCTTCATCTATAAGTAAATCACTTATTAAGATCTTTTCATTTTTTAAATCTATAGCTAATGATTTTTTTAGATTTGTTATTAAGAATGTATACTCTTTTTGTTTTACTTTTCTATTTATAAATATTTCTGTTTTATTTTTTATTTTTACTAAAAAATTATCTTCTATTATTAATTCATAATTCATAAAATCTTTAATTGTTTGATCATCTACTTTAAATAGCGGAATCTTTTTTATATGTTCAATTTTATCTTTCTTATACCAATCATAGAAATTATAAAAAATTGGATTAAAATTGAGTAAAATATCATAAATATAATTCATCTTTATCATCCTCTTTCATTGACATATATATAAAACTAAAACCTATAACTAAATTCCAACACTCTATTCTACTAATTATAAATTTAACATATTCAAAAAAATTATACCCTATTGTTAAAAGATTTAAGTATGTAACTATATATAGTAGTCCAATTAGTGCCAATCCAAATCCTACTAAAAATGTAAATGTGTTTTTCATTGTAAACCACCTAATAAATTTTATTTTTCTTTTAGAGTTTTATTTATTATTTTTTAAAGTTCGTGTATAATTAAATTAGGTGATCAAAATGAATTTTATAACATTATTAAAGTATATCTTTTTAGGTTTTGTACAAGGTTTTACTGAACCTATTCCAGTTTCTTCTAGTGGACATTTATTTATATTTAAAACTTTATTAAATGACAATGTATTAAATGACTTGAATTTTGAAATTATAGTAAATTTTGGAAGTTTAATAGCTATATTAATTTTATTTAGAAAAGATATTGTTGAAATTATTAGAGATTTCTTTTTATATATTAAAACTAAAGAAGAAAAATATTATGCGAATTTTAAATATGCTTGGCTTATTGTTATAGGTTCTGTTCCTGCTGGTATTGCTGGACTTCTTTTAAAAGATAAGATTGAATCTGTATTAAGTGGCGTTAAAATTGTTGGATTTGCATTATTGGTAACTGCTTTGTTCTTATACTTAGTAAAAGACTATAAAGGTAAAAAAGATGATAATAAAATTACTATTGGAGATGCGATTATAATTGGTTTATTTCAAGTAATTGCCTTGTTCCCTGGTATCAGTAGAAGTGGTTCTACTTTAGTTGGTGGTATGAGACAAGGATTAAAAAGAGAAACTGCTTTTAAATACTCATTTATGCTTTATATTCCAATAAGCTTTGCAACTATGATATTAGGAGTAAAAGACTTAGTTGAAACTTCAATTAGTTTTGAATTATTAATTTATTATATTGTTGGTGCCATTGTTTCTTGTATAGTAACATTCTTTAGTACTAAATGGTTTAGAAATGTTGTTAAGAATGGTAAACTTATGTACTTTGTATGGTATTGTTTATTTGCAGGTATTATGGTTATCTTATTTGTATAAATCACTTAACAGTGATTTTTTTTTACAAAAAAAGTAGATATTAATCTACTTTAAAACTTATTTATAAATTCTTCTTCTGTCCATATTGGAATATTTAATTCTAATGCCTTTGTATATTTACTTCCTGGAGATTTTCCTACTATAACGACACTTGTCTTTGATGTAACTGAGCCTGTTGTCTTTCCGCCATTTTCTTCTATTAATTTACTTGCTTCTTCTCTTGTCATCTTCTCTAGTGTACCTGTTAAAACAAATGTTTTATTTTCTATCTCCACATTATTTACTGTTTTTTCTTTGATATATGTCATATTGCATCCATGTTGTTTTAAATCTGCTATTAGTTTTTTATTTTGCTCGTTTGATATATAAGACATAATACTTTCAGCCATTTTGTCTCCTATATCAGGTATTGATAACAATTCATCCATATTTGTATTATATAGATTATCTATATTTTCATAATACTTAGCTATTATTTTAGCTGTTTTTTTACCTATGTATCTTATTCCTAAAGCGAATAGAAGTCTTTCTAATGAATTGTTTTTGCTTTGTTCTATACTTTCTAGTAAATTTTCAATGCTTTTTTCTCCAAAACCTTCTAATTCTTTTAGTTCTTCTTTGTATTTTTTTAATTCATAGAAATCAACTACATTTTTTATGTATCCCATGTTATAAAAGTCTTCTATTATTCTTTCTCCAAAGCCATCTATGTACATAGCATCTCTAGATACATAGTGAATTAAGCCTTCTATATTTCTTGCTGGACACTCTTCATTTATGCAATAATGATTTGCATCTTTTTTTACTAATTTGCTGGAACACATTGGACAATATTCAATCATTTTAAATGGAGTTCTTGATTCATTTCTTCTTTCTAATTTTACTTCTACTACTTCTGGTATTACATCGCCTGCTTTATGAACAACTATTGTGTCCCCTATTCTTACATCTTTTGAAATACAATAGTCTTCGTTATGTAGTGTCGCTTTTGAAACTAACGAACCATCAACATGAACAGGATTAAATATTGCATTTGGTGTTATTTTACCGGTTCTTCCAACTGTAAATTTTATTTCTATTAAAGTTGTTAAAACTTCTAAAGCAGGAAATTTATAAGCAATTCCCCATCTTGGAACTCTTGATGTTGTTCCTAATATTTCTTCATCTTTTAAATTATTTACTTTTAATACAACTCCATCTATTGGAAATGGTAAACTTTCTCTTTCAATTTGCAATTCTTCTATCTTATTTATAATATCTGTTGCGGATACTGCTAGCTTATTTAATTTATAGTTTGTTTGAAATCCTAGTTCTTTTAAAAACTCTAATGACTCTGATTGTGTTTTTATTCCATATTCTTCTGGATTTGGAATAAAGTATGCCATAAAGTCTAAATTTCTTTTGGCTGTTATTTTACTATCCAATTGTCTTATTGAACCTGCTGCTGCATTTCTTGGATTAGCAAATAAGTTTTCTCCATTTAACTTTCTTTCTTCATTTATCTGTTCAAAAGTTCCTTTAGACATATATATTTCGCCTCTTACTTCAATATCTATGTCTTTTTTTAGTCTTAATGGTACTGTTCTTATAGTCTTAACGTTTTTTGTTATATTTTCTCCTACTAATCCATCGCCTCTTGTTGCAGCTTGAATTAAAACGCCATTTCTATAAATCAACGAACCTGATAATCCGTCCATTTTTGGCTCTACTGTATATGTTGGATTAGGAACTGACTTTCTTATTCTTTCGTCAAATAATACTACTTCATCTTCATTGAAGATATCGTCAAATGAAAGCATTGGTTTCTCATGAGAAACTTTTTCAAATTTTTCTATTGCTTCTCCACCTACTCTAACTGTTGGAGAATCATCTCTTTTTAACTCTGGATATTTTTCTTCTAATCTCAATAACTCATTATAATAATCATCATATTCTTGATCTGTTATGGTAGGATTATCTAAAACATAATAATTGTAACTTGCTTGATGAATTAGGTTTATTAACTCATCCATACGTTTTTCTATCATTTTATTCACCATCTTTATTATACCTTAAAGAACAACTAAAAAAAAGTTTTATATATAAAACTTTTTTAGAATGTCCATAAATCTTCGTCATCATCATCTAATGATTTGAAATCTTCTTTTTTTGTTTCTTCTATTGGTGGAATATCTATTTCTAAATCAGAATCATCATCTTCTAATAGGTTTTGAAAATCGTGGTCTATCTCATCTTCTTCATTAGATAGCATTAGATCTTCTGAACTATTAGTTAATTCATTTTTTTCTTCAGGTAATTTTTCTACCTTTGTTTCTTCTATTGGTTCGAATTCTGGAGCAACTTCTTCTACTGGTTTTTCTTGCTCCTCAGTTACTTCTTCTAGTTCTTCTTTTGAAACTTCTTCTTTTTCTATTGGTTCAAATTCATTAGTTTCTACAGGTTCCATATTTTCTGGTTCTGGAAATAAAGTTCCTGTTGGTTCTGTTGTTTCTACTGTATCCTCTACTGATTCTTCTGATACAGATGGTTCTACAGTTTCTTCTATGTTTTTATCTGCTTCAATTTCAACTGGCTCTTCTGAATTTTGTTCTACTTTGTCAGCTGAAGTAACATTTTCATTAGATTCAATATTATTTTCTTTTTCTATACTTTCAGTAGGAACTGGTTCTATACCGTTTTCAATATTGAAACTTTCATCTTTATTTTCAACAGTTTCTTGTACTTGATTATCTTCTTCTACTACTTGTTCTTCTGGTTTTTGTTCTGGAGCTGTTATATCAAAAGCATTTCTAACTTCATCTAATAGAGCTTGATCTACTTCTTCAGTTGGTTGTTCTGGTTTTTCTATCTTTGTTTCTTCTTGATTTTTATTTTCTAATTCTTCTTTTTCTTTCTTTGTTTCTTGTTCTTTTTTATCTACTAGATAACCTACACAAGCTAATAAAATAACTGCAAGTGCGATCATTATCCATATATAATTTGACATAATGAATTCCATCATGTTCTCCTCCTATTCTTTTATAACATAATAACACTAAAAAAATATTTTTACAAGTTATTTTTCTAAGTAGTCAGCGCCTTTAAAAGTCTCGGTAAATGAGAGTCCTTCATAGTTTCTTTGCCTTAATGCTTCATAAATCATAATAGCAACAGTATTGGAAAGATTTAAAGCTCTGATATTTCCATTCATTGGCATTCTCATACAATGTTCTAGGTCTTCTTTTAATATCTCTTTTGGAATTCCTGTGCTTTCTTTTCCAAATATAAAATATATATTTTCATCCATATTGGAATAATCAAACGATGTATGAGGTTTCTTACCATATCTTGTTAAATAATAATATGTTCCTTTATTTTTTTCTTTAAATTCATCGAAATTTTTATAAACTGTATAGTCACAATGTTCTATATAATTTACTCCACTTCTTTTTATGTGTGCACTATCTAATTTAAATCCTAATGGTTCTATTAGATGAAGTTTTACATTTGTTCCTGCACATGTTCTCATTATATTTCCAGTATTACCTGGTATTTCTGGCTCATATAGTACTACATTTAACATTAATCAATCACTTCATTTACTCTTAAAAATTCTTCTATATCACTTAAAGATATTTCTTTTTCGTTAGTATATAATACTTTTGTAATTTTTCCATTTTCTACTAATAACATATTAGGTTGATCTATAAGATTTACATTCTTTAGATTTGAATCGAAATATTTTTCTTTTAACGTATTATAGAAGTTTGAACCAACTTCATCTAAGTTTAAATAAACTATCTCTTTTGAAAGGTCTTTTTCTCTTATATAATTATTCAAAGTTTCTTCAAATGTTTCTGTCTTTAATTCTTTTGCATGAGATAAATATATTACTTTTTCAGTATTTTCTACTAAGTAACTTTTTAAATCATCTTCTTTTATCTTTGATATAGACTGTAATCTTTGATTTAATGTACTTTCTTCTTTTCTTTCTAAATACATTCTTCTTAGTGCGAAAACAGCAAATATTGTTATGATAAAAATAATGGCCACAATAACATAATTCATAAGACTTATCTTCTTCATTGTTCCACCTTCCATTCTAAGATAATTCTATCATATATATATTCTTTAAGCAAGAAAAAAATGATTAGTAAAAATCACTTTCTCCCTTTATTTCATCTATTGTTACTTCTTTTAAAACTATGCCTTCTTGGTCGCATAATTTACTAAATTTTTCTCTAAAAATTGTTAATTCTTTTATAATGCTATCTGGATATATTCTTTTGCTATTCTTTATAGCATTATATACATCTTCTATTGTTACTTCATTTCTATTTTGAAATAATGCTTCTGAAAAACTTTGTGTTAAAACTGATAGTGCAACATCAGGATACATCGCAGCTAATCCATAAACTCTTTTAAATTCTGATGTAGCAGAAACAATTGATTCTACTAACATTTGTGTTACATATTCATTATATTTAAAATGAGCTCCTGTTTGTTTTTCTATCTTTGGTATTGTTCCCATTAATATCTTTACTGTTGTTTCTTCTGATGGTTCTGGTACTTCTATTTTTTCAAATCTTCTTAAGAATGCACGGTCTCTTATAACATATGCATCATATTCTTCGGTTGTAGTAGCTCCTATTGCTTTTGTGTCTCCTCTATCTAACACTGGTTTTAAAATATTAGCTAAATCCATAGGAGAATCTTTTCTTCCACCCATTAATGTATGAATTTCATCAATAAATACTAATACTTTTGATGTTTGTTTTAATTCATCAACAAGCATTGATATAATCATTCTCTCTTGACCATTTATTGTTATTTTTCCTACTAAGGATGATGAACCTATCTTTATTACTCTGTAACCTTTTAATGCATCTGGAACATCATTTCTTTGAATACGGTATGCTAGTCCTTCAACAATTGCTGTTTTACCTATACCAGCTTTTCCTACTAATAATCCCGATTTTTCTGGTGTTAATAAAATCATTATTAATCTTTTTATTTCCTCATCTCTTGCTATAGCAGGGTTTGTTATATATTCTTTACTTGTTAAATCTTCTCCGTATTGTTGTAATACACTAAATGTTGAGTCCATTTTATTCACCTATCATTCCTATTTCTTTAAAAAAGTCTACTGTATTATCGTATGTTGTCTCGCCAATTAAAGCATTTTTTGTATCTGCCGATCCTTTATTTATATATATTAAAGTTGGCGTACCTTCTAATTTTACTTTATTTTTTACTGATGTTTCTTCTGATTGTTGTAACTTTGCTAAATCTATTTTATATATTTTTATCTTATTATCTTTTAATACTTTTTTTAATGTTGGTTCATAGTTTTCACAATGAGTACATCCAGTTCTACTGATATATACTACAAACGATTCTTTTGATTCTATTTTATTTTTAAATTCTTTGAAATTAATATTTTTCAATGAATTAGAACTACATCCTGTTAGTAAAAATAATGATATTACTATAAGTATCTTCTTCATAAATTCCTCCCAATTATTTTTATTATATCATATTTAGTCTAAAAAAAAAGATGTTTTCATCTTTTTAATATCTTATGATTTGTTCTTCTTTTACTATTAAATTTGGATTATTTTCTACTAATGTTTTTTTATCAGTTTTTAACTTATTTTCTATATCATTTAATGATTCTTCTTCTGTTATATATATTTGATAATTATTTGGAATTAATATTATTTGATCTGGATAAATATAGTCTCCCTCATCTAGACCATTTAATTTTAATAAAGATTTATAATCGACATTATTCTTTTCTGCTAATGCATAAATATTATCTCCTTTTTTGACCTTATATTTTATGTAGTTATTATCAAATCTTGGCACTATTATAAAACTTCCAGGTCTTAAAGCCATGTCTTTTACTATACCATTTATCTGCATTAATTCTTCTTTAGATGTACCAATTTCATTTGCGATAGAATCTAATGTATCATCTACTCTTACTTGATATATTCCATACATTTTTATCACCTCTATTTTAATATATGAAAAAAAGAAGCTTTTGCTTCTTTTATGAATAAAATACACCAAATTTTATTGTCTTATTATATTCTAATTCTTTGTTTTTTAAAACTATTCTTGAACCTGTTTGTTCGTTATAATAGTTTAGTTCATTTTGATTTATGTAATATATATCATTATCTACGTACACTATATCTTCTATATCTGTTGTTTTAAATATAAATGTTTTTATATCTTTGTTTTCTTTTAAAGTTTTATATACGTTATAATGATCATCTGCTTTTTCATACAAATAATAGTTATCGTTTACTAAGTCAACTCTTGAATAGTTTAATTTGTCATCTTCTATTTGATACTCATTAAATATCTTTTTATTATTTAAAGCATCATATATACTAATTGTCTTAAGTTCACCATTTGTATAATAACTGATTCCCTTTTTTTGATTACCTGACTTTGCTATAGTATTATTTTTTAAATTTATGGCGTATTGTTCTTTTTCACTTTTATCAAATATATATATTTTATTATTGGCACTACCCATTATATATGAATCAAAGTTCATTTCTTCATCTTTAGCTATAGTTGTTTTTTTACCAGTCTTTATGTCTATTAAGTATATTTCGTGAAATGTATAATTCTTATTATAATCAGCTACCACATATTTATTTTTATAAAATGTTGATAAATCTTTCTTGTAGATATCTTTTTCAAACAAGTCTATTTTTTTTAAGACATCTTTTTTATTTATTAAATATAATCCCTTATAATTTTCTAACGCTATGTAGGCATTTTGCTTTATATTATCTTTATATATAGTAATTGAATCTTTTTTTACATTTTCTCCTTCTTCTTCTTTTAATAATTTATATTCTTCTATACTATTTACATATTCATCTATTTCTTTTATACTTCCTTTGATTGTTTTATATGGATATATAATGTTATCTTTCATGCATAATATATCTGATGTTGTATTATTTTTAAATAATGGATATATACAAATATAATCATCTATTTTTTTATGAAGTATTTGCTTTATTAAATAATTACCACTTGATTTATTTGTTTTAAATGCAAAGGTATTATCATCAATATTTATCTCATAATATATATATTGCGCTAATTTTTTTTCTTTTACTTTTATATTGTCTTCTATGGTATATTCTACTTCTGTTATCTTTTTATCTTTAAATACAAATTTTTTTAATCCAAAGTATGCAATTATTAATATTATCAATATAATTAACATTTTTTTAATACTCATACTACCACCAGTTTTATTATAACATATTTTTGTTATTTATAGTAAATATATGATAAAATGGATATGAGGATGGTATTATGGAAAATTTTTTATATTGGTTTTTAATATTTATAATTTATTCATTTTTTGGTTGGATAATTGAGACTACTTTGGTTTTAGTTAAAAATAGAAAATTTGTTAATAGAGGATTTATGATTGGCTGTTACTGTCCGGTTTATGGTGTTTCTGCTCTTTTAATGATATTCTTTTTAAGCAAATATAAAGATGATGCTTTAGTTTTGTTTATTTTATCTGTATTTATAAGTTCTTCTATTGAATATATTACTAGTTATATTATGGAAAAGATATTTAAAGCTAGATGGTGGGATTATTCTAAAAAATTATTTAATGTTAATGGTAGAATATGTTTAATTAACTCTTTATTCTTTGGAATCTTTGGTATTCTTTTAATCTGCTATGTTCACCCATTTATTAGTAATTTAGTTTCATCTTTAAGTTCTGAATATTTTTATGTCTTATCTGCTTCTTTACTTACTCTATTTATAATTGATTTTATTAATTCTTTTAAGATAACTTTTAGACTTAAGAAAAGTTTTCAAAACCTTAAAAAAGATAGTACTGAAGAAATATCAAAGCGTGTTCGCGAAGCTTTAATAAGTAGTTCTAAAATGTTTGATAGAGTTCTTTTAGCATTTCCTAATTTTAAACCATTAATTAAGAAAAAAGAAAGAAAAAAATTTCCTTTCTTCAAATAACTAGGTGTATGTGTAACACCTTTTTTTTATTTTTGAATATGTTATATTGAACATAAAAGAAGGGGTGGATTATATGTGTAATAATGATCAAGACTGCAAATGCATCTCAGAAATTCTAAAAGTAATAATGATTCTTCAACAAAACGCAAATTGTGCTGATTCTTGCTTAGATTCTTGCGATAGAGGATTCTTAGGATGTTCTACAACTAGTTTAAATTGTAATACTAGACCTATAATGTTATATACAGCAAATTCAAATGGTACTCCTTGGAGAATGCCTATATCAAAAGAAGCTACATCTTGTTCTGAGGTAGAAGATGCTTGTTCTAGTGTATTCCGTATTGAAAAATTAGATGATAACTGTGCTACATTTAGAGTTTTAACTTTAAATACTGATCCTGCAACATCTGGTATATATCCTTATATGGCAACTAATTCTTTCTTTACAATGAATTTAAAATGTGTATGCTGTCTTAGATGTTTAAATGATACATATATTGAATGTATTTAAAAAGTAGTTTTACTACTTTTTATTTTGGATAAATATCAATTATTGTATTTATTGGTATTACTTCATTATCTAAAGTCATGATATTATCTTTATTTCTTCCAACAACTTGTTTTGTAATGGTTCCATTTTCTGTTTTAATGACTACTTCTTTTTTATAAACATATGTTGTAGATGTAAATATTTCATTTAGTTTTTGATTTATTGTTTTTTCATATATTGGTTCTTTTTTTATTTGTTTTTCACTTGCTGTTGTATAATTCATATTCGAATTATTTACTTTCTTTACCTCTCCTCTAAATACATGTGGTAAATCTTTCATAAATCACCTCTAATTAACTCTATGTTTTTATCCTCTTTTTATTCGTATATATGATTGATAATAGTAATACCACTATAGCTAAAATATTATTTATATTATTTAGTAACTGATATATCGAAAAATAGGCAAATCCTAATATTACAGAATATAAGTTGTCATGATATTTTTTTATTAAAAAGTTTAATAATAATACTAAAAGATAAAAACTTATCGATACAGCAAGTATAAATAATATAAATCTTTCTGTTAATAAATATTTATATATATTTGAAAATAAGTCTAATATAAAATTATAATATCCTAGATTCATATATATCGCTGTTCCACTTACTCCTGGAAATACTGTACTAAATGATTCTATTATTCCTATCATTAATACTGTTAACTTTGATTTTAAATCATTTTCATATATAAATATTCCTTTACTATTAGTTTTAAAAATTGTGTTTGATATTATCAATGTTAATATACTTATTATTATACTTTTATTATCTTTTTTTCTTGTAATTGTCGGTAATGATATTATTAATACTAAAGATATCAATAAGATTGATACAGTATAATATTTTGTAAATAAATACTGTAAAGCTTTGCTTCCAATTATTAGTGATATTAAAAAACCAATTGAAAGTGGGAGAAAAAAAGCTATATTTTCTTTTGGATTTTTGTAAATAGACTTAATTCTCATAATAGATTCGTCATAAACATTTAAAAAACAGGCTATTAAACTTCCACTTATTCCTGGAATTATTTTTCCAATTCCTATTAAAAATCCCTTTATAAATAATCTTGTCATATTAAATTATACGAAAAAAGAAGTTTAAAATTCATACTTCTTTTTTTCTAATGAAATAGTTTTATTAAATTTAAATGGAGTTCCTGTTTTTGGCATTTCAAATATTATGGGATTTTCTTTTAATTCTATATACAAAGTGTAATTAGCACTTTGTTTTTGAAAGTCTATGTTTATATTTTGAATTATTTTATCATCATTTAAAACCACAACTTTGTATTTACCATAATCTATATGAAGAATATTTTCTTTTTCTAATTCTTGTAATCTTATATTATCCTTATACAAATAATATTTATTTTTAGAATTATCTTCTATTTTTATATTTAGTGGCGTATGAAGAGATGATAATTCTTTATCATAGATATTATTGGATTCTGTCAGCAATATTTCAAACTTGTCTAGCTTTATATATTCTGTATCTGTTTCTTCTTTTAAATAGTATTTGCCTAAAAATAAATCTTCTAGCTGTAATACTCCATTTTCATCTGTTTTTGATTCTAATATTCTTTTATCTTTCTTATATATTACCTTATTATCTAATATAATGTCTTCTTTAGCGTATAATGAATACTCTATATCACTTAATGATTTTATTTTATTATTTGTTGTTCCTAGTCTTTTTATTTTTATTGAACCTTTCTTTGGTTCTAATTCTTTTTTTATTTCTAATGTCTGATTATCATTTATTAGATTTTCTTTTAGATCTATATTAAATTCTTTTTCTTTTAAATCATATTTATCAGGTATACTTAATATCTTTATCTTCTTTTTTTCTAATTTATATGTATTAGTTGATAAAAAGTATCCTAAATTATTTGTTTCATATACTTTATTATCTAATTCAAATTTTATAATTCCTTCTATTTGTTTGTTATTATATGTAAACTGTAATTTTAGAAATGATGTTTTACTATTCGTTAGTGATATATTATATTTTTCTGTTGATTGTTTGTCGGTAAATATAATTAAATGCGATGAATTTAATGGCATATATATTTCCGGTGTTTCTCCAATAATTTTCTTTGTTAGTGTAAATGTCCCGTTCTCCTTTATCTTTATTTTTAATTCATCATTATTTAAAGTAATTATATTTTTGGTATCATTTTCAACTTCATAGCCCATTAAGTTTTTATCTTTTTTAATTATTTCTTCATAATATTTTCCTGTTATGTTTTTTTCTATATTCGGCTTTGCTTCTTCATTAATATCAGTATTTAATATTTTATTTTTTTCAGTTTCTAAATTAATTTCTACTCCTTTATTATCTGTCCAATAAACATTGTAACTACTCATATACTCCCATATTAATTCTTGAGCTGCCATATACATTTTTTTATCTTTTCTATTTGGAACACCTTTATAGATCTTTTGTAGGTATTTTATTTGTTCATCTGTTAGATTTGTTAAATATTCAAGATCTGGTTCTGCGATTACTTGTCTTAGCGTATTATCTACTTCTAGACTATATGAGGTTGTTCCTTCCAAATTTAAAATTCTTAAATCCTCTGTGAATTCTGGGTGATTTTCTACTTTACTTTGATAATGTGCATCAACATCATAAAAAACTAATAAATCTTCTGCTTTTACATTTATTCCATACATCAACATTATAGTTATGATAATTGGATAAAAATTTTTTTTCATCTGTCTCCTTTCTTCCCTTTCCAAGTTCATAATACATAAAATATTTTTTTAAATCAAAACTATGTTTTTTATTTTTTGAATATAGTTATTTTTATATTTCTTATTTCTTATGTTCTTTTTTTAATATTTGCTTTTTAATTATGATTTTTATATAAAATGTGCTAAAATAATAAAAGAGAGGATTGATTTAATGAAGAAAAAAATTTTATTGATAATTCCAGTTCTTTTATTAACTTGTGGCTGTTTTTCAAATAATAAAAGACTTGTATGTAGTATAGATGATGAGTATGATGGAATTCCAACATATATTACTATAACTACTAAATTTAAAAAAGGTAAGGCTGTTGAAAGTGTAGGAACAGCTGTTATGAATTTTGAATCTGAAGATGAAGCAAAAAAATATTTAGAATCATATACTGAGGATCCTGATACTATTGAGAGAAATGGTTCTAGATTGACTATTACTACAAAACAAGAAATATCATCTGATGAAAGTAAGGCTACAAGAAATGAATTAAAAGCTGTATTTGAGGCTAATAATTATAAATGTAAATAGTAAACATAAAAGTTTACTTTTTTTATATAAAATATCAAAAAAAAGACACATAGTGTCTTTTATTTCAATCTGGTGACTCGTATGCGATTTGAACGCATGACCCTTTGATTAAAAGTCAAATGCTCTACCGGCTGAGCTAACGAGTCATATTTAAAAATGGCTGCCTCGGCTAGATTCGAACTAGCGAAATGCCACAGTCAAAGTGTGGTGCCTTACCGCTTGGCTACGAG
>CAKPMN010000013.1 GCA_934168005.1 uncultured Bacilli bacterium
GCATTAAATGAACTATATACAAATTATAATAATTTATTAACCAAAGGGGATGCATCAGCAGCTAATATATTAACAGGAAAGAAAGTATTAGTTAAAGGAAAAGAAGTAACAGGAACAATGGCGAATAATGGAAGTGTAAGTAAAGCTTTAGCAGCAGGAGGAAGTTACACAATACCAAAAGGTTACCATGATGGAACAGGAAAAGTAACCGCAAATAGTTTAGCAAGCCAAACCTCAGCAACCGCAACAGCAGCCCAGATATTAAAGGGTAAAACAGCATATGTAAATGGTAGCAAGATTACTGGAACAATGACTAGTTATGCATCAGATGGATATTATCATGTTTCAAAGGATAATATCGGAATAGCATCTAATAATATATACCTTAGATTTCCTAAAGGGGCTTATTTGACAGCTAATAAAACAGGATATGTTGAGGCTTGGACAGAAGCTTCTAATTTAGGAATATCAGCAAATAAAATAGCAAAAGGCCAAACTATAGCAGGTATTACTGGTACATATAGCGGGAGTAATACTATTCCTAACCTAGAAGCATGTTTGAAGATTATAAGTGCACGTGGTTGGGATGCCGCATCAAAGTTATCATCTATTATTAGAATAAATGTAGGTGGATCAGTTTCTTATGATATGAATGGGGCATCTACTAGAGTAGTTAATAATAGCAATTCAAACCATTTAGGAACAAACTTAAATTCAACTTATGGATATATTGATGGAACTAATTACATTCAGCAAACCAATAGTGGAACTACCAATACAATTAAAGGATTAAAAAGAGGAGCCGCACTTTTGGAAATAGATTATGGTACAACATGTGGTAAACATTTAATAATTGTTTGGTAATTGATACTGAATAAATAGTAAATCAAAAGTTTTTTCATTTTAAAATTACAAAAAAATAGCACTTTAAAAAGTGTTATTTTTTTACTGTTATGATATTTATAAACTATTATATATTTGATATAATATAAATAATAGGAGAGTATGAAGATGGCTGATTTAAATATTAATTTTAATATAAGTTCAAAAAATGTTGATTTGAGTAATTTAACTACAAATTCAAGTACAGATTTAAATAGAAGTATGAATCTCGAATTTAATAGTTCGAATTCTGAGGTAACTAATAAATTTGGTGGGACTTCCACATCCCAAATGGAGACATTAGATTTAAGTATAAAAGAACCAAGCAACAAAATAGAAAGTAGTAACACAGAAACAGTAAGTTTTGAAGCCAAAGAATTAGCAAGTAATTCTACTTTTAATGTGCAACAAGGAAATCAGGCTAAAACATCAGATAGAAGCTTAAACGTTAATTTAAATGATAAAAATAGTTCAACTATGACATCAAACAGACAAGTTGAACTTAACAATACTAAATCAATAAATAATAATTCAAATAACCAAACAGCAATTAACAATAATCAAAGTAAACAAGATATAAATATTCCAAATACATCTTCTACTTCAACAACATCTTCAATGTCACAGACAAGTTCAACATTTACTTCATCACTTAATAATCAAAATACACCTAATGCATCAGCAAATACATTAAATATGAAAGATAATATAGCCTCAAGAGATAACAAAGACTTTAATCAAACAATAGATAGTAAACAAGTAATAACATTACAAACCAAAGATAATAATGGTAATATAATAACAGAAGAAATATCACTAGACGAATATAGAAACACTTTAAAAAAGTCAGGCTTAACAGATAAAGATATTACTAGAATAATTAATGGAGAAATAACACCAACAGACTTATTTAGTGAAATAGAAAAAGATCCAGTTAGATTAAAACAAGTAATGATACCTTCATACCTAGAATCATTAGGATTAGATTATAACAATCTAGAAGAACTAAAGAAAGCAACAGAAAGTGATAAGCAAGATTTAAAAAATCTATTAGATCTAAGAACAAAAACAGATAATAGAGAATTAGATAATTTTTATATGATAACAGCTAGAGTTCAAATGGGAGAAAATTTTGATAGTGTGTTATCAACACAAATAGTAGCTTGGATGTATAAAGATGAACTTGGAAATACATGCTATAGATATGATGATCCATATATAAACTATGTAGATAATGAAATAGAGTATACCGCTCTTACATTCAATGAAATGTATCCAGATAGTAAATACGTAGAAGAATTTAGATCAGTTTTAACAAAATATACACGTAAAAGATGGTTTAAAGATGAATATGTTACAACATATATCTGGGATGGTACAGAAGAAGGATATGCATTCTTAGACGAACTTGCTAAAGAATATGGTGATTTAACAAAAAGCAGAAAACAGGCATTAGAACAGTTAGATAAGCAAATAGAAGCTAAAACAGAAGAAATACAAAAATATGAATACTATTATGAATATATCAATCAAGAAATAGATTATTACATAGAAAATATAAATCAATATACAGTAAAAGAAGATTTCTATAAAAATTGTAAATTTGATTCATCAAATAGTTATATATTAACTAAAATAATAGATAGTTTCGAAGGCTATGACTATTCTATGGGAAGCATTCCAATTAAATCATTATCAGATATTGATGAAATCGCTGCGGTTTTAAGTATGATGGTAAACCAAGACGAAAACATTTATAATTGTTTCGTAGTGGATCCAAAAACAGGCCTTAATATAATGCTTACATCAACAGATAAAGATAATTTAGTAGAACATTTTGGTAAATGGCAAGAATTCATGACTGAACAAGAAAGAGAAGTATTTAACTATATCTTAAATACAGAAGGATCTCAAAAAGCTTATGACTATATATTTAATATATCTCACGAACTAGATAATAGATGGTTAGCCAATAAAACCAAAGAAGATGCAGAATATGCAAAAGAACATCCAGTCCTTGCTTCTATCGCATCAGTAGTTATAACCCCATTTGAAGGAATAAGTGCAGCATGTTATTCAACAGCAGCATACTTTAAAGATTCAGAAATTTATAGAGCCGATGTTTATTCAGCTGGAGATGTATATCGTGGTGCTGTTGCAGAATCAATAGAAAGTGATGTTGGAAGATTTGTATATAATACAGGTATGAGTATGGCTGATACTGCAGTATTAATTGGAATAGGAGCTCTAACTGGTGGTGCTGGTATGCCAGCAATAAGTGCTGTTACAATGGGTTCTAGAGCTTATGTATCCTGCCTAAATGATTGTTTAGATAGAGGACTTACAAATGGACAAGCAGTAGCATTAGCGTGGACTTCTGCAGTAGTTGAAACTGCTATGGAAAGTTATTCAGCAGGCCATTTACTTAACCTAGAAGGAACTTTAAGCAAAGGAACAACTTCTTTAATTAAAACAACAGCTTCTAAGATAGAAAATCCTGTTTTATCTAATATAGCGACAAAAACACTTTATGTAGCAGCTTCATCAATATCACAAGGTCTAGCAGAAGGGGAAGAAGAATTTTCAACAGAAGTGTTGAATTATATCTGTGATGAATTAATAGCAGGAGATTTAAGTAACCATACTACAACAATTAATTCATATATAGATTTAGGTTATAGTGAAGAAGAAGCAAGAAAAATTGCTAATAAACAATTTGAATCACAACTAGGTCAAGCATTTCTTGGTGGTTTCGCATCAGGTGTATGTTTTGGAGCTATAGGTTCACTCAAAACAAACCACTCTGTTTCAACTAATATAGCAAATGAAATAGAATCAGAATATAAAGGTGATAAAGTAGCCTACCTAAAAGATAAAAATATGCAGGAAGCAGAAATATATGCACAGTCTTATGAAACATTAAGACAAATGCAAGTAGAAAGAGAAAATCTAGAAAAATTAGAAAGAAAAAGTAATTTAATAGAATTAGAACAAAAAATTAAACAACTTTATTCAAATCAAATAAATAGCGACGCAAGTCTAACCAAATCAATACTTGGAACACTTACAAGTCCAATAACAACATTCACTAAATTATCAAGTGCAAGCGTAGAACAAAACCAAATGTTATTAAATAAAATAACAAATGAAGGATTATATCATATTACATCACTAGAAAACGCCCAAAATATAATGAATAAAGGAACTGTTAATGCTTCCAAGCCAGGAGTAACATCATACGGAAAAGCAAAGTCATTCTTTTTTGCTGGTACACCAAATTTAGGCGAAGTATGTCTTAATTTAGATACATATCAAGAAAAATTAGTTGCTGTTAAAATAAAAGAATCAAATGATACAATAATAAAAGAAAATTTTAAATATAAAGTAGATGATGATTTCGCTATTATGCATGATGGAAACTTTAATTTCAATAAGGAAAATGCTCAAATTGTTTATTTAGGATTAACAGTAAATGACCAAGGCGAATTTACCTATAAAGAAATATCAAAAGAAGACTATCAGACATATTCATTAAATAAAAGCCAAATAACAAATGAAGTTATAAAAAAGCAAGTAAACTTGTTAAAAGGAATATATTACGGATTGTCATATCAATTTAACGTCTTAACAAAAAGAGTCTCAAAATTGCAAGAGCTAAAATTAGACACAAGTTCAATAGATACTAGCTTTAAAACAAATATAGAGACATCTTTTTCTGAATTATCAACGGATGCATATCTATTAACAGAAAGATTCGGAAAAATTGCTCAAGATTATGAAATGGAGTTTATGGAAAACGTTGATTTTCATGTAGGTGGCAGCGTATTAAAAGAAACAGCATTAAAGCTAGAAAATCTATTTTTTGATGATGATTATATAATAGGTATACATAGATGTGGAACAGCCAAAGCAACAGATATAATTAAGACTGGTTTAAATCTATCAGGCGATGTATCAAGTGGTGGTGTTTCAAAAGAAATAAGTTTAAATAAAAATATCGATTTTTTTCAAAAACAATCAATATTTGAATTTTCAAGAATGTTATATTTGATGAAAATGTCAATTAATTATAAAGCTACAAATACAACAGATTGTCTTTTAATTAAGATTCCTAAAAGTAAAATATCAATTGATGACGAAGATGTTATATTAAATAAAAATAGCAATCTCTTAAAACCTAATGGAAAATATGTAGCTCTTGATCCATCGTGTATAGCAGGATATGTAACTATCAGCAATAAAAATAAAACTGAGTATGGTAATATAGAGGTTGAAGGTAATATAGGTAAATTTATAGAAAATAAACAAATAGAACAAGTAGAAAACTCTGTTGGAGAAAGCAATAAGCTCCAAACTAAGGAGGATTTAAATAATTTAATCAAGTCTACAAGAAAGAATATCAAAGAAGAAACAATAGAAAAATTAACAAATGAATTTGTCGCAGTTTTAAATACTAAGGGAATAAATTTAGAAGATTTAAAATTGAATGCTCAAGGAGAAAGTTCATATGTATTTGAGTATAACGACCAAATTATAAAATTATCTACAATATCTTATCAGAATTATGATAGATTAACAGATTACGTAGCTGATAGTCAACATATTTTAAGGCCTCAAGACGAAGTAACAATAAATCTTGGAGAATATAATGCATCAATATTATTTGAAGAAAAATTAAGTTGGGATATTATAACTGATGAAGATGTAAGAGATATGGCTTTAAGCTTAAGAAAAGATGGCTATTTATGGTATGACTTAAAAAAAGAAAATATAATGATAGATTCAAACAGAAATAAATTATTAATAGACTATGGGGAATTAATAAATATTAATAATATGAATGAATCGCAAAGAACAGCAGAATTAAAAAACTATAAAAAATTTTTCCCTAATATAGATGAAAATTATAAGAAGAATCTAATCAGAGAAGCAACAAGTCCTAAGGAAATATTAGAAAATATTATAAGAGACAATAATTATGATTATTTATATGCAAATTTATTAGAAAAAGGCTATGTAGGCAAAAAGGTATTTGCACTTGATTTTATAACAGCTATAGAAGAAAATCCAACCTATATAAATAATTTAACAACAAATCAATTAATAACTTTATTTGCAGCTAAAAATAATGGACAAAATAGTAAAATTAAAACATTTGATTTAATTGAAAAAGAGATAATGACTAGAGCAAGACAGGGAGAAAATATTTTTAGTGGTAACAACTATAACTTTTATAAAGATTTTAAGGGAGAAATAATAAATACATTTGATTTGACTGGATTTAGTAAAGAAAATTTAGTTGAAATCCAAACAATGATGTCTAATATGTGGCAAGAATTTAAAACAGAGTACCCAGAAATATCTAAAAATTTATCAGGAAAAGTAGGATATAAAACATTTTTAAGTTTTGTTGAAAATATGGATATTATGACAGAAGAAAAAATGAATGTTTTTAATAAATTACTATCTGAAAACAGAAATATTGGCGTCAAGTCAATAAACTTTAAAATATTTGACGACAAAATATTTAATATTGGAGAAGATTTTATAACACTGATATCTAAATATCCAAATATTGAATCAAAAGTTATAAGTATGAAAGATAACGAAAAAGCCATGAATAGATTAAGATATATAGTTAATGAATATAATACAAAATCAGATTATCTATATAAGTCAATATTAGAATCAACTGTAAATTATTTAAATAATCTTTCAGAAGATGAAATATCAAAATTATATAACAAAAATATCATAGAGAATGCATTAAGGGAAAATATAAAAACAAACAAGATGAGCAACGGAAAGACAGCATTAGAAACCTTATATGAAAACGATTCAAGATTACAATCATCAGCTATTGATATATCAAATAAGATTAACAGTTTTAATGAAAATAACTATACTAAAAGAACAGAAACAATAAATGGCAATAACATTAAAGTAATAGAAGTAGCAGATGCATTTAATATGTTAGTTTATAGTACGGATTCAGGAATAATTAAATCGTCAAATTCTACTGAGAACATAGTTGATAGTTTTAAAAATCCAACTAATACGCAACAGAATTATGTTTCAACATCATATATAAGTGATTCAAACTTTAAAACAGCCAATGTTGGAGATAATGGTTATGTAATGGGTTTTGTAAATTTACCAGCTAGTGATATAAGATTGGCTTATGACATGGATGCACACACAAGATTGAGTGAATTTAACTTGAATTCACTTTCAGATGAAAAAAGCATCACAACAAAAAACCTTGATGAAGCAAGAAGAGGTTATACAGATGTAGCAATTAAAAGAACTAATCCAGATTATATAGTCTTATTTAAAAACGCAACAGAAATCCAGAAAAATAATGCTTATGAAGCTGCCACTAAATGGAATATCCCTGTAATAGAGATAGACACAGAAAAAATAATAAGCAATCATATAGAAAAAGAAAACCTCTTAATGAATAGTAACGGTAACCCAGCTTCAATAGTTACAGATTTTGAAAATTTAGCTAACAGTTTAGGTTTAAATGTTTTAGAGAATAATGTTAAGATTAAAGAAATGGAGCAACAAAAAGCTAATATCACAAACTACCTTATAGAATATGCCAAATTAAGTGAAGAAAATCTAAGTGAAGTTCGAAATGCAATAGAATCAGAAATACATAAATATACAGAAGCTAATAGTACTATTTCAAATGCCGTAAAAACACAAAGTTATCTAGATTTTAATATAAACGTATTGGATAAAATAAGTGCAGATTTAAGAGGTGCTGAAGTTATAGATGTAAAGACACTGAATATGGATAAACCGGGGCCATTTCAGCGTTCTAAGAAGATAAATACAAACCTAATATATGAAAGATATGACACTTTATATAGAACAGATGCTAGTAATATAGAAAAAGTATTATCACAAATAAAAAGTCAAGATGGAAGAGTACTTATTGAATTAAAAGACACAACAGACCTAACAACCGAATTAATAAACAAAATTCCAGATAATATAGATGTCAGAATATCTGGAGCTTATACAGATGAATTTTTGCAAGGATTTAAAACCTTTGATGGAGCAATAAATAGTGGTAAGAACACAATATATACTAAAAAACAATTATTAGGAATAATATCAGAAATAGAAAGATTTGAAGCGGGAATTAATCCAAAATGGAATGAATATGAAAAAGCATTATATGCATATGAGTATATAAGAGATAACATCGAATATACAGACGATTCTAGAAGACTTAAAGAAGATCCTTCATCAAGTGTTAGAAAACAACAGTTTGAAAGTTTAACAAGCCTAATAGCTGGGGAATCAACTTGTCAGGGATTCGCATTCACATACCAAGAACTTTTAAATAGAATGGGTATAAATTGTGTTGAAATAGGTGGAAAAAATGGAATGCAACAGCATGCATGGAATGTTGTTACGATAGGAAACGATACAATTATAGTAGATACAACGTATGAAAGTTTTAAATCAAAAGAGAATGGAAAAACAGGTTTTGGCTTAGTTGATTATTCAAAATATAGTCCAAAAAATAATCAAGAGTTATTTTCTAGTGTAAACCAAAATAGTGATACAATCATTAATAATATTTCAGATTATAATCTAAAGGCAAAAATATTAAAAGAGTATAAATATGAAAACTTTTTATCACTATTTGATCCAAATGAGCCCTTTAGAGATTATATATTTGAAGATATAGTAACTAAAATGGATACAGAATCTCTAAAGCAAATGAGCCACTTTATAGCTAATTCGTTAAATAACGGTAGTATTGATTATTCTAAATTAACAATTGAAGATAAAAAAAGACTTAAATATTTACTTAATGATATCTTCTTGTATGAATGTGATGGATTTTATCTTTTTATACAATCAGACGACTATTCAAGTTATAAATTAATGAATGTACTGGCTGCTAATCACGTAATAGACATATTCTATTATCGAAAAAATGATTTAAACGATTTTCTAAAAGGAATTTCAGATGATACATTAGAAGAATATAGAGAAATCTTAAGAAACATAATAGAAAGAGAAAAATATCACAATCCAAATAGTGTAAAAGGTTACCGCCATCTAAAAGAAACATTATATGACACATTTAAGTTTGCGTATAATATAGAAACAGACAATACTATAATAGAACAATTAAAACAAACAGACCCGGACTATTTCTACAATTTTATTATTTATGAAGGAATAGATGGTGTAAAGGATTTAATAAATTATTCTAATTCAACAGATAAAACAGTTAAAGGAGTAACAAGTTTCTTTGAAAAATTTAGTTCTTTTGGCGTTAAGCAAAATTCAACAAGTTCTGTTAGTATAGATATTTTAAAAAAATATAATAATTTATCTAAAATAGCTGATTCATATTTTCCAGGTATGAGTAATATGGAAAAGATAAAACTATTTAATTTGGTTGATTCAGTAGGTGCCTGTACTTACGCAACAGCATGTAATATAATATATACATACTATAAAGAAAAGCCTCTTGAATTTAGAAGGGACTTTGGATATGATATGTATGTAACCGAAAATGGGGTAACTAAGCTAAATGACTCGGCATTATTATTAGATTTATATTGTTTTGCTAATAAAGATATTTTAATAACTAACACATCTGGGGTATGGAAATCAGAAAGAAAAGCAACAAATCAAATTTATATAAATAATAGACATGATATATTAGACAGTTTCATTAAAAGTAAGAATGATAATCTATCATTAATAGAGCCTAGAAAATATTCTAGTATGTATATTGATTCTTCGGACTTTAACGCTGATATATTAAGAGGCATTATAAAAAGATACATTGATGATGGATACCAAGTTGAATTATCACTATTCAATAACATAAATGAAGATTCCAAAAGAAATGAATTTATATTTAAAATGCAAGATATGACAAAAACAGAGATGCTGAATAGTTTTCTAGACAAAGGACATTTTAACTACTATGGTGACAAGCGTAATTACTCAACAAATTCTTGGGGACGTTCAGGACATTCAACAATGATAACAGGTATAGATCAAAACGGCGATATAGTTGTATGTTGTTGGGGAATGGAACTTAAAGTAAAGATAGATGAAATAATAAGCAACGGAAAAATTCTTCTAAGAATACTAGGAATAGGAGAAAATAGCAAATGAAAAAATTAAGTATAGAAGATCTAGAATTTTTAATTCCATCAACGCCAAATAAACAAATGATGATAAGTCATCACTATTATGATGGAGTAGATATACAGAATAGATATTTTGATAATGTGAAAATTTATTCTAACTATTTAGAAGTATATTTATCAGACAAATTGAATTTAAAAGAGATTGAAAAAACACTTGAAGAAAGCAAACTAAGTTTTATTCCGGTAGAAGATGACAAAGATATATATCAAGAAGATTCTATCTTTAAGTACTTTTACTTGAGAAATTATCTTCATGTAGAAAAATTAACTGAAGAGGAGACAGAAATACTAACTAAGTCATTGTCAATGAGCGAAATAATCTCCTTTGTAGAGTCAACATACAAGAAGGTAATAACTATAGATTGTGAAGGTGAATATATAAATTACGGCCCAGAAAGTATTAATTTTTTAGCCAAAAAAACAGATATAGTATTAGGATTTAGATACGAAGAATATATTCAACCCGGAAATACAGAAGAAGAAAAGTTAGCAAATTACTTTGAACAGGTAGAATTTTTAAATAAAGTATCAAATATTATTCAAAAGAAAGCAGAAGAGAATTCAATTGCGCTAAAATTAATAAAATATGATTCTAATAGTATATATACAAAAGAAGATTTGCCAAATCAAAAATAACACTAAATAGTGTTATTTTTTGATATATAAAGGATATTTTCTTCTAACATTAACTAAATATATACCAAGTACAAAAGCTAATGTAAAAGAAGCATATTTAAGTATAACAAAGTCAGTTAATAAAGATAAACATGCAAGAACAATTGTAAGTCCTATAGCTATAGAACATAAAATCATAAAACATATTTTATTTATATTTAATTTCATAGAAATTCCCCCTTTGAAATTTGTAAGAGTTATTCTAACATATTTTTTAAATTTGTCAAATTCATAGATTTTTTTTAAAATATATGATATTATTCTTATAGTAGAAAAAGGGTGAAGACATGAATAAAAAAGTAATAATAGGAGTAATATCTGCAGTAATTATAGTTATTTTAGTAATACTATCTACAATGTTAATTAATAATAAGAGTAATGATAAACTTAAAATAAACACATTTAAAGAAGATAAAGTTGAAATAAATGCATTTGAAACACAAGATAATAAACTGGTAATTAAAATGAAATCAGATGAGTTAGTTGATTTTGCTGACTTAGATATAGCTTTTTATAATAAAAATGAACTAGTTAAGACAGCAGATGCATTTGCAAGAAATTTATCGAGTGAATATCAATACATTACAGTAGATATGCCAAAAGATAGTGAAGAAAATAAAATAGATATAACAAAGATAGATATAAAAGAAACTAATAATACATATGATATCTCAAGTATAGAAGATGCAAAAAAAGAAATAAAAGTAGAGTCAAATAAAAAGGAAGACGTCTTAGAAATAACATTAAAAACAGATAGTAAAAAATCTATTTCAGAACTATCTTATACTGTACTATTTCATAAAGGGAATGATATTATAAGCGCTTCAACATCATATGTAGTAGAATTAAATAAAGAAAAAAAGGTAACAGTTTCACTACCATATGAAATAAAAGATGGAGAAATAAAATATTTAGACTATGATAAAGCAGAAGTTATAATAAATCATGCGTTTAAAACAAAATAAAATACAGAATTTCTGTATTTCTTTTATTTTCTAAGTTTTTCTAATGCATCATTAACTTTTTTTAAAGATGCTTCATATTTACTAGTAGTTTTAGGAATATAATACTTTCTATTTTTTAAATTACTAGGAAGATATTCTTGTTTAACAAAACAATTAGGATAATCATGAGGATATTTATAGTCTTTTGAAGAAGTTTTTATATGATCTGGAACATTACCAGTATTACCTTTTCTAATATCTTCTAAAGCTTTATCTAAAGCCAAATGTCCACTATTAGATTTAGGTGATAAAGCAAGCTCAATTACAATATCACCAAGGGGAATACGAGCCTCAGGTAATCCCAAGCGTTCACATGCATTAATACAAGCATCAACTTTAGGACCCATTGATGGATTAGCAAGTCCAATATCTTCATAAGCAATAACTGTCATCCTTCTATAAATGCTATCTAAATCTTCTGCTTCAATAAGTCTAGCTAAATAGTGAAGGGAAGCATTAACGTCGCTACCTCTAATAGATTTTTGAAAAGCAGATAAAACGTCATAATGTCCATCTTCATTCTTATCATGAAAGAATACCGGCTTAGCATTGATTTTTTTAATAACTTCTTCAGTAACTACAAAGTCGTTTGTTGAATAATAAGACACTTCAAGTAAGTTATAAGCATTTCTAACATCTCCACTTGATAATTCACTTATTCTTTTAATAGCTTTATCATCAATTTTTAAATTAGGCAATATATTTTTTTGAATAACTCTTTTAATTGCTTCACAAACATCATCACTAGTAAGTTCATGAAGTTCAAATATCTGACACCTAGATCTAATTGCAGGGTTTATTTTGTGATAAGGATTACTTGTAGTCATTCCAATTAAAGTAATAAGTCCATTTTCTAAATAAGGTAATAATAAATCTTGTTTGTCTTTATTTAAACGATGAATTTCATCCATAACAACAACCATACCATTATTCATCTTAGCTTCTTCAACAACAATATCAAAGTCTTTTTTAGAATGAACTACAGCATTAAGCATTCTATATTTAAGATTTAATTCATTTACAATTGCAAGAGCAATAGTAGTTTTACCAATTCCAGGTTTCCCATATAAAATCATAGAAAACAATCTCTTATTATGAACTAGATTAGAAATAACTTGATTTTCACCAATTAAATGTTTTTGACCAATTACTTCATCTAAACAAGTTGGTCTCATAAGTACTGCTAAAGGTTCCATAAAATCCTCCAATCTATTTAATATTATAGCATAATTTGACAGAAAACATTATTTTTCTTATAATACATCGATGTTTAAAGGGGAGGCTTATGGATATTTCATATAGAAAATTGCTTACTATACAGAATAATATCGGATTTGGTTTAGAAATAGAAACAGAAAACTTAGATTTTGATCAAATGAATAAGAGAATAATAAAAATGTTAGGTGAAGAGTGGCTGATAAAACAAGACTTATCTCTAAAAGATTATGGTCTAGAAATAGTATCACCAGTTTTATATAACAAAAAGGAAACTTGGGAAAAATTAAAAAAATTGTCAAATACATTAAAAACATTCAAAGCCGAATTTATAAGTAGCAGTTTCCAAGTAAACTTTGATATAGAATCATTCACATTAGAAGAATTAATAAAATTTTTAAAACTTTATACAGCCTATGAAGATGTTGTATTAAGGTTTTCAAGAGGATATGATAAAACTTTAAGAGAATCAAGTAAAATATATTCACATCCTATAGCAGAAGAAACATATAGAAATATTACAAACTATACATCTACCAAAGTTCTAGAAGCTCTAGAAGGAAAAAGAAAATCAATATCATTTAAACTTCAAAGACCAAAATATAAAACACAACTAATAGAATTTAGAAGTCCAAATGGAACAGATGAAGTAAGATTATGGCAAAACTATATAACCTTATTTTATTATCTTCTATATTATTCTAAAAGAAAAGATTACGATGAAGCAAAGATAGAAAATTATTTTGAAAAAGCTTTTGTTAGAAGAAACATTGAATCAATAATGGAATATGAAAAAATAGATAAAGCTCATGAATTAGCTAATTTAATATTTACTAATAAAGAAGATAAAGATTTTTTTGTAAAACAATATAGACAAAAATAGATATAAATAAAAATTTAACGAATATAATACATTAGCAAGAATTTGACAACCAAACATTTTTTTGCTATTATTGTAAATGTGATGGCACATTATTCTAGTCACAAATTTTATTATGAATGCAGAGGTAAAATAC
This sequence comes from uncultured Bacilli bacterium, assembly GCA_934168005.1. Classification (GTDB taxonomy): domain Bacteria; phylum Bacillota_I; class Bacilli_A; order RF39; family UBA660; genus CATOJL01. Next base: position 13,990 of record CAKPMN010000013.1, read on the forward strand.
TGTTAAAGAGCATATCTGTGAAACTTTTGGTGCTTGCTTAAATCGCCCAGATTTGGGTGGGTGCTGGAAGGTTAGAATTTTGGGAAATTTATAATGGCATATAGAGGAACCCAACTTTCGTGGAGACCTAAACTTGTCGAAAGCCTATACATGACAACATTGACGGACTTTCAATGACTTAGGGCGTAACCTACTATGTGGGGAAACTTACGAGTAGCGTAGCTTGTCTTGAGTGAATGCTATGGGATAATTGATCAGAATTAAGCTATTAGGCCAAATAACTTAATTTATCGCAATTTGAAATTACATTTGCAAAAAAGAATTAATAATAAAATAAGTGTTGAGGAAAACTCCTAGAGTGCATATATTATAGGATTGCAGTGTATACTAAGTGGTGATCAAGTTATACGATTGGTAACACCGTATTAGGATCTTTAAAGGGAAACCGCAAATGTGGTAACGCATTGTAGAGACTAGAGAAATTCTACTTGACCTAAGATACAAAGTTAACTATATTATTGCCAAACACATAATACTTAAAAGGGCATACATACCCCTTTTTTTTGATAAATAAAAAGGTGATAAAATGAGATTATATAAAAAAGAATTATTAAATTTAAAAACATTAACTAAAAAAGAAGAAAAACAAAAGAAAAAATTAGTGGATAAGGCATGGATTATCAAAATAACTTTATTAGCTTTTACAATGTCTTTGATTTTTTCACTATTATCTGAGTCATTGCTTCCAAATGTTCCACTTGTAATAGAAGCAATAATAATACTATTATTTGTTGGAATAGGAATATCTTTTGATATGATAGGAGTTGCCGTAACATCAGTTGACATATCTCCGTTTAACTCTATGGCATCAAGAAAAGTAAAAGGTGCCAAAACAGCAGTAAAACTAATTCAAAAAAAGGATAAAGTTTCATCATTTTGTAATGATGTAATAGGTGATATATGTGGCATTATATCTGGATCAGCAGGTGCTTTAATTGCTTCGTCAATAAGTGTTGAATTAAAAGTAAATATACTTATAGTAAGTCTTTTAGTAACAGCTTTAATCGCATCACTTACAATAGGAGGAAAAGCTTTGGGAAAAAGTTATGCAGTCAATAAAGGAAATATCATAATATTTAGATTTTCACATATTTTAGCGAAGTTTGTAAAAGAATAAAAAAGAAATTGAAAAAACTTTTATAAAATGATATGATATCTTTAAGAATAAAGGGAGTGTAACTTATGGATAATAATGTTCCAAATATAGTAAAAGAAGAAGATAGAATAAAAACTGTAAAAGATGCAGAACCAGAAATTCTAAGTTATAAAGATGTCAGATTAGACTTTTCAGAAAAACCAAAAAACACTAAAAAAATAGTTGAAGTAATATTACTTTTAATTGTAATATCACTATTTGCTTTAGCGTCAATATTATATGAAAAAAATAATAAAAATGTTTTAAGAAAAGGAATATCAAGTATATTTAATATAGTTGAAGATCCACTTTTCGAATTAAAAGGAAATGAATTGTTTCAATACAGCGTTAAAAAGGACTTTAAGACTTCAATAATAACAAGTTTTCAAACAACATTTGATAAAAAATTAATAGAAGAAGATGAACTAAAGTTTTTACAAGAAATAAAAGATGTAACAATATCATCAACATTAGACTTTAGTTTTCCATCTAAAAAAGCCGCATATTCTATTAAGTCTACAACAGATGGTAGTAATATATTTGAAATAAACGGTAATATAACAGATAAAGATATAACATATAAAATTAAAAATGTTATAGGAAAATATATTTTAGTAAGTCAAGATGGTTTAGGACACATTTTCATATCCAAAGAAGAAGATAAAAGGGACTTTGATGTAATAAAAAATATAGTATTTAAAAAAATCTATAAAAATATAAAAGAGACAGATTTAAAGAGAAATAAAACAGTTTTAACAGAAATAAATACTAAAGTAACAGATGTTAGTTACACTATAACTAATGCTTATTTAAAAGCACTTATCAGTAATACAATAACAGATTTAGTAAACGATGATACTTTCATAGAAAAAACATCAGATTATACAAACCTAACAAGAACTAGATTGAAAGAAAAACTACTAGAATTAAAAGAAAATATAAGTAAAGAAGATATATTAAAAGATGATATAACACTTAATATATATGTAAAAGGTTTAAAACATAAATTTGTAGGATTTAAACTATCTACGCAAAATGACTCAATATATTATATAAGTACAAAGAGCAAAAAAGTAGTAAAAATATCAAGTAATAATGAAGAAATAATTAATTATAATGACGAAAAAAAATCATCTACTGAATCTACTATAAATATAAAGTATAAAGATATTAATATTAATATAGATAAATTAATAAAAAATACAAGTATTTTATATGATTATAAAATAAAGTCAACTAATACATATGAAGGTTCTCTTGTTCTAACAAAAGAAGAAAAAACATCAACAGATGGTAATATAAGATTTATAATATCAAAGATAAAAGATGATGAAAATGTATGGAACCTATCTTCATCAATGTCATATAATGTAAAATCATCAAATGGAATAACTCCTTTTGAAGATGAAGATGCAGTTAAAATAAATAAAGAAACATTTGACGAAGTAGTAAAAAGAACCTTGAATAACGAAAATTTAAAAAGAATAAGTGAAGCATATAAAAGCTTTATAAAAATACAAAACTAAAAGGCATAAAAATGCCTTTTTTTGGTACAAAATTACACCAAATGCATAGAATTAAGTGAGGAGGGATAATATGGCTTCATATAGGGAAATTGTTACAAAAGCAGTAATAGGAAAAGGAAAAAAGCATTTTAAGAATAATTATGTAGTGGAAGCAGATAACACCCCAACTACAATTTTAGGCTGCTGGGTAATAAACCATCAATTTAAAGGATATAAAACAGGAGATAAAGTAGGAGTAGACGGATCATATGATATGAATATATGGTATTCATATGATTCAGATAGTAAAACAGCTGTATTAAATAAAAGAATAGATTATAATGATATTTTTAATATGAAATTAAAAGATGTAGTTCCATCATCTGATAACGATATCATTGTAAGAACTTTATCACAACCAAATTGTGTTAAAGTCGATATAACAGATGACGGAAAAATAAGTTTTGTAATAGAAAAAGAACTAGGAGTAGAAATTGTAGGAGAGAAGAAGATAAAAATAGAAGTAGAAGACGATGAAGAGCCATGGGAAGAATTAGAAGAAGAAGTTGACGACAAAATTTTAAAAGAAATAGATAATGAAGTAAATGACGATTATCTAGAAGAAAAAACTAAGACAGATTAAACCAATCTGTTTTTCTTATGATTGACATATCGGTAATACCGATATATAATATATACAAGTGATAATTATTATTGCATCAATAGTTATATCCTTGGTGTATTGATTGTCCTGTTATGCATGTAAGCTTTAAATGTATTTGAGCAGTAATATTTGTTACTAAAAAAAGTGAATGATATCATTCACTTTTATTTTGTATCTTTTCTAATTAAATCGTTAACCTCAAAAGAATCCTTTGTTTTAGAATTAACAAAATATATTTTGTAATCACATATGTGAGCTATTTTTTCAATCATGTCAAAATTAATACTGATCTTTTCATTCTCATAATCAGATAGGGTAGACTGGCCAATATTTAATAAACTAGTCAAGTCCTTTTGGTTAATATTTTTCTTACTTCTCATGTACTTAAGTGCTTTTCCAATCATATTACACCTCTTTCTCGAATTATCGCACATTCCGATATTTAGTTCTTGACATATCGGTAATACCGATATATAATTTAAATTAAGGTAGGGACACCGAATACAGAATTAAAGGAGTTAGTTATGAAAAAGATAAAACAAGGGTTTGTTGTATCTTCAGTACTATATCCATTATTAGTACTTTTTTTGGCACTCATAATGGGATTACTTTCCATGACAGATACAAGAAAAAGAATATTAGATAGGATGAAGTTAGAGATTACAGATTCTATCTTTGATAGCGCATCTTGTGATTGTGAAACCATAAAACAATATCTAGAAAATATTATGGGTGGAGTAAATACGATTTTAAAAAATGGAGTATCAGGAGGCGGATCTGGTGGCTTTGGTGAGTTAAATGTAACAGCATACGAGACACCATCATCTATTCCTACGACTGCGTCAGTAAACGACATAGCAGTAGTTACTTCTACTAAAATAGCTAATTATATACTCTCACCATATGAACCAACTTCTACAACAGAAGGTTTAGTATGGATTAAGTCAGATGAAAACTATAAAGCTTTACTAAAAGGAACAAATGTAACTATTCCAATTAGAGTTGCTTATCAATATATAAATGGTAAATGGGTAAATATTCAAGGCTATGCATATGCTGGAACAGATGCAGGATGGAAAGCTTTGTTTTATAGCAAAAATTACACTGAATACATTCTAAATGGAGCAGATCCAGAGTTATATGAAGGATTAATACCAATAGAGATATCAGAAACAGGAGTAATAAAATACGCAGATCCGCAAACAGAATGGTATAAATATGAAGATAAGAAATGGGCAAATGCAGTCTTGGTAACAAACCCAGCGAATTATAAAGTAGGAGATACAATTAGTGAGAAAGATATATTAATGTATTACGTATGGATACCAAGATATAGATATCAGTTGTTCAACGTAGGAAATTCGTCAATATCACCATTTAAAATAAAAATAGAGTTTGAAGATAATACAAAGGCAAAAACAAACGGAACAAAGAATGGAGATTGGTTAACCCATCCAGCATTCACATTTGGTACAACAGAGTTAAATGGATTCTGGGTAGGAAAATTTGAGACAAGTGGAACAACAACAGCATTAAGAATAAAACCAGGAGTAACATCACTTAGAAATATAAATGTGTCAACAATGTTTAATGCATCAAGAAATATAGATTTGTCATATTCATTGGCATTTAATATAGATTCAAAAGAAGTAGATACACATATGATGAAAAATATGGAATGGGGAGCAATGGCATACTTATCACATACACAATATGGAACATGTACAAATAATACATGTAGTGAAATAGTATATAATTCAAATAGTGGATACTATACAGGAGGATCATCATCGAAAACAGCTTGGGCAACATCAAGTTATACAACACAGTCAACAACAAAGAATAGATATGGAATATATGATACATCAGGAGGAGCATGGGAATACGTCATGGGAAATATGACAAATTCAACCACAGTAGCAACGAGTCAGTACTTTTATAATTCATCAGCTGGATTTTCATCAGTACCAGCAGATAAATACATAGATTACTATACATATAATGCAAGTGACTCAGGATATTTAGACCATAAAAGAGGGAAATTAGGAGACGCAACAAAAGAGACTTTAGCAACATTTGGAAATAATACAGGTGGATGGTATCAAGACTTCGCGGAATTTCCTAGTGCTTCTTACAGCTGGTTCGTACGTGGCGGCCAGTACGCTAATGGAGCGTCTGGTACCGGCGTCTTCGCCTTTGGACGTAATACTGGAGCTGCTTACGAGTATTTATCGTTCCGCGTCGTTCTTTCTTCTGAATAGGCGGAGCCTATGAGTGGCACTGGATAACAAAGACAATATAAGAAAATAAAACTAAATATATACAGGATACTTAATTAGAACATGTGCCATTGCCACCACTTTTTCTAAGTGGCAATGGCACTAGCATATCCTAAAATAATATACAACAAAAATAATAAAAATCCTGTCGAATATTCACATTAAAATTAAAAAATGTTAAAATACATTTGGATAAACTAAAAAAAGACTATGCGCAGTTTCCTAGTGCCGCTTACAGTTGGTTCGCACGTGGAGCTTATTTTGGTGACATAGCATTTGCGCCTGGCGTCTTCGCCTTCAATCATGACACTGGAGTTGCTCGCGAGAACATATCGTTCCGCGTCGTTCTCTAGACTATGATAAAATATAGAATAAGTAATAATCTAAGGATTAGAAAGTTCAGTTATTATAGAAGTTTATACCGATTTAGAAATAAATAAAAAATTAGACAAAAGAAAGTCGATAGTACATAAGGGAACTCGACTTTCTTTGATTATACGTTTACATTTGTAAGTTATTCATGTTAAAATACACTTGGATAAACTAAAAAGACTTCGCGGAATTTCCTAATGCTACTAACAGCTGGTTCGAACGTGGCGGCCAGTACGCTAATGGAGCATCTAATACCGGCGTCTTCGCCTTCAATCGTGACACTGGAGTTGCTCGTGAGAATGAATCGTTCCGCGTGTTCTAGACTATGATAAAATATAGAACAAGTAAAAATCCAAGGATTAGAAAATTTAATTATGATAGAAGTTTATTCCAATTTAGAAATAAATAAAAAAATAAATAGAAAAAAGCCGATAGTACGTTTGGAATTTGGCTTTTTTTGTTATACATTTACAACTTTTAATATCAATGTTAAAATAAACAGGGATAAACTAAAAAAGACTACGCGAAATTTCCTAATGCTACTAACAGTTGGTTTGCACGTGGCGGCAATTACAATAATGGTGCCTCTAACACCGGCGTCTTCGCCTTTGGACGTAATACTGGAGCTGCTAACGAGAATTTATCGTTCCGCGTCGTTTTCTAGACTATGATAAAATATAGAATAAGTAATAATCCAAGGATTAGAAAATTTAGTTATGATAGAAGTTTATTCCATTTTAGAAATAAATAAAAAATTAAATAGGAAAAAGCTGATAGTACGAGAGGAACTTAGCTTTTTTCGTTTGAAAAGAGTCGATATCCATGTTAAAATATAACTGGATAAGTTATAAAACGCGTACTTTCCTCACGCTACTTCCAGTTGGTTTTTACGGGGCGGCTCTTGTGCTACTTATGCTTCTGCTATAGGCATCTTCGCTTTTGGTCGTGAGCCAGGAGCTGCTAAAGAGGTATTATCGTTCCGCGTGTTCTAGACTATTATAAAATATAAAATGAGTAAAAATTCAAGGATTAGAAAGTTTAATTATGATAGAAACTTATCCATTTTAGAAATAAAAGAAAAATAAATAGAAGAAAGTTGATAGTATTATGAGAATTCAACTTTCTTTTTTATTTGCAACTATTAAATGCAAGTGTTAGAATGAATCTGGGTAAACTAAAAAGACCACACGGTCTTTCCTAATGCGACTTACAGTTGGTTTGAACGAGGCGGCCAGTACGATAATGGAGCATCTTCTACCGGCGTCTTCGCCTTTGGACGTAATAGTGGAGTTACTGATGGCGCCATATCGTTCCGCGTCGTTTTCTAGACTATAATAAAATATAGAACAAGTAAAAATCTAAGGATTAGAAAGTTTAATTATGATAGAAGTTTATTCCAATTTAGAAATAAATAAAAAATTAAATAGAAGAAAGTTGATAGTACGAGAGGAATTCTGCTTTTTTTATTTTTGCATTTACAATAAGTAACTTCCGTGTTAAAATACACTTGGATAAACTAAAAAGACTACGCGAACTTTCCTAATGCTACTAACAGTTGGTTCCAACGGGGCGGCAATTACGCTGACGGAGCCTCTTACACCGGCGTCTTCGCCTTCAATCGTAATAATGGAGCTGCTAACGAGAATAAATCGTTCCGCGTCGTTCTTTAGACTATGATAAAATATAGAACAAGTAATAATCTAAGGATTAGAAAATTTAGTTATGATAGAAGTTTATCCAATTTAGAAATAAATAAAAATCTAAACAGAAAAGGGTAGTTAGTACATATGGAATACCACTCTTTTTACCATTTTTTCGTTGTTCGTAGTAAGTTTAATTTTTTTTTGATGTTTTAAAACAAGTAAAAGGGTAAAAAGGAAGGTAGTGGTCTTATGAGTAAATTGCTAGATAAATATCTTATATTAAAAAAAGAAAATCCAAACAAACTATATTTATTTAGATGTGGTAAGTTTTATATATTTTTAGATGAAGACTGTGATTTTATTAATAATTATGTTGTTTTAAAAAAGACCCCCTTTACGAACGAATCATTTAAATGTGGTTTCCCAGATCAAAGTCTCTTAGACTACATGCGAGTATTTAATAATTTAAATTTAGATGTGGAAATAATAGAAAATGAAGAAAATAAAAAAACATCAACACTATTAAACAAAAGAAAAAAATATGAAGAAATAATAAATAAAATAATAGACACTGATGTTAATGAATTAACACCCCTAGATGCGCTTAATTTTATATCAAACTTAAAGAAAGAAATAGAATTAAATGGAAGTAAGTCTAATTGATGAGAAACAAGAAAAACAAAATACATTAGAAAGTCTCAACATATATAAAAAATATGTTGATTTATTATATTATTCATATTTAATTTTAGAAAAATATCCAAAATGTGAAAAGCAAGCCTTAGCAAGTGATATAAAAAATATATTATTTAAAGGTCTGACAAACGTAATAGACGCACATAAAGAATTTAATAAAACAAGAAGATTAGTTCACTTAAATAAGCTTGATTCATCTATGAAAGTTTTAAAAGTATTAATAAGAATCTCATACAAAAGAAAATATATTAACTCTAAAAATTATGGTGCTTGGTCCAAAAAAATAAGTGATGTTGCTAATTTAATGGGTGGATGGATAAAATCATGCCTAAAACAATAAGAAATGTATTTTTAGATAAACTAGAATATATATATTTTTATGAAGCACACTTAAGAGCAGTAAAAAATAAAAGACATAAAGATGAGGTAGTATTATTCGAAATAGATTTAGAAACAAATTTATCAAATTTAGTAGAAAGTATAAAAAACGACACATATCATATAGGAAAATATAGAGAATTTATTATATATGAGCCCAAGAAAAGAGTTATAAGATCTCTTCCATATAAAGATAGGGTAGTACACCAGTGGTATGTAGAAGAATTCATAAAACCATACTTTATTAAAAGATTTATCCCTGATACATGCGCTTGCATAGAAAATAGAGGAACTCATTATGCCGCATTAAAAGTACAAAAATATATGCGTATAATGAAAAGAAATTATAATAATTATTACATTTTAAAATGTGACGTAAAAAAATATTTTTATAGTATAGATAAAAATATTTTAATGAATATAATGAATAGAAAAATAAGTGATGAATTACTTTTAAATTTCACTAAAAAATTGATATTTGATGACTCAGGAGATATTGGAATTCCAATTGGAAATTATACAAGTCAGTATTTTGCAAATATATATTTAAATGAATTAGATCACTATGTTAAAGAAACACTTAGAGTAAAATACTATGTAAGGTATATGGATGATTTTATTTTGCTTTTAAAAGATAAAGAAGAAGCAAAATATATGTTAGAAAAAATACAAAGATTTTTAGAAGATAAATTAAAGTTAGAGTTAAACCAAAAAACAAGATATTATCCTAATCATTTAGGATGTAATTTTTGTGGTTTTGTAATCTATGAAACACACATGGCTCTAAGAAAAAGAAGTAAAAAAGTTATAAAAAGAAATATAAAACTTTGGAATAAAGAATATGATGCAGGAATGTTAAATTTATACCATACAAGAATGAGATGGAATTCATGGTGTAACCATGCTGCTCATGCTCAAACATACAACTTAAGATGTAAAATGTATAACGAAATTAAGTTCAAAGAGTTGTTAAGAGAGCCAAAATAATATGTCTACCAAAAAAGGTTGACAAACTATACCAACACTGATATAATTATTTCAAGAAAGCGAGGGATAATATGGCTGTTAAATTAAGATTAAAAAGAATGGGAGCTAAAAAAAGACCTTTTTATCGTGTTGTAGCTGCTGATTCAAGAAGTCCAAGAGATGGAAGAATGATCGAAGTTGTTGGAACATACAACCCAATTAGTGAACCTGCAGAAGTTAAAATAGACGAAGAAAAAGCAATGAAATGGCTTCAAAATGGTGCTGAACCAACAGATACAGTAAGAGATTTACTTAAAAAACAAGGAATACTAGAAAAATTCCATAATCAAAGAATGACTAAAAAAGAAGGTAAGTAGTTATGAATACAACTGCTTTAGTAGAATTTTTAGTAAAATCCATAGTAAGCAATCCAGATATGGTTAAAATAAAATCATTTGAAGAAGACGAAAAAACTATTATAGAAGTAATGGTTTCAAATGAAGACATGAAAACTGTAATTGGAACAAACGGTAAAATAGCAAATGCTATTCGTACTATTGTAAAATCAAAAGCTTACGCAAATGGTGAAAAAAAAGTAGATATCAATTTTGATACATTTTAAGACAGTAATAACTGTCTTTTTATTGTATTTTAAAAATGAATAAATTATAATTGTTTTGGGTGATAACGTGATAGGAGTTATTTTAAGAAGAGAAAAGAAAGAATATTTAGATAAAGTAATAGATACTAAATTTTATGTTAATGATAACATTTTTACAAATACACTTATAATAGATGCAACATATACAGAGCCATACTATCATGTTAATGAATACTTGATAGAAAAATATCCAAAAGAAATAATTAAAGAAATTAAAAACTTGTTAGATCAAAATAAAATAAAAGAATGCATAATTGCTATAACACAATCAAATCCTAATCTAGAAGAAAAGCTAATCACATTATCAGATAAATATAAGAATATAAAAGTATTAAAGACTCCAAATATTTACCCTATATCTTTAGATAAAAACCTAATAAGATTATCTAAACATACAGATAAAATTAATGATGTAAAAGTAATAAAACTAAAAGACTTTTATAGATTAGAAAAAGATAAAATAATAACTGTCTATTTTGACAAGATATATGATATAAAAGTGACCTATAAATCAAAAATAAAAGACATATTAAAAGATTTAAATATAAACGGTGATTTTAACATTTTTGAAAATGGTCCATTAAAGGGAAGAATAGTAGATGAAAACGCTTATATAAATGATTTAACTGATGCACTATATATAGAAGATAAAAACAATATAAAAGAGGAAAAATGCATTAGATGTGGCAAATGTATGAATAATTGTCCACTTAAATTAAATCCAACAATACTAAATAAAGAATTAAAAGAAAAATGCATAAAGTGTGGAATATGTACTTATATTTGTCCATCTTTTATTCCTTTAAAACAAAAAATAGAGGAGTTTAATAATGATTAGTAAAATATTTCATAGTAAAAACACTAAGAACAAGATAAATACATCTATAATAATATCTATAATTCCTCTAATAATTTATAAATTATTAATAAAAGATGAATATATAAGCTTTTTAACTATATTCCTTCTATTTTTTACTACAAGTAGAAAAAAAGAAGATATAATTGATTATCTATTATTGTACCTTTTGATACCAAAGATAAATATTATATTCATATTAAGCTATATAATTGTAAGAATCATATCTATATTTAAAAAAGATACCAATAAAGTTTTATATATATTAATAATTACGACTATCTTAAATAATATTTTAAAAGTAAAAATGGCATACGAAATAACTAATATGTACTTTTATATATCATTGATTTCATTATTATATTTAATGATTCAAAGAGCAGTTAAATATAAAATAGTTTTATACTATCTTTTGCTTAGTATAATATATTACCTAATACAAGATAATTTTATAATCGATAAAGTATTAACAGACATAACTAATATAAATTTAATATACATTGTATATGTTTTTTCAAATATGAAAGTAACTCCAATAACAACAACCGGAGAAATATTATATTCCAATATATTTTTTATCTTAACATTCTCATTTATTAATAGTAATCACTATTATATTTTAGTATTAATAACGACTTTATTTTTAGAAAAAATTAGTGTATTATTAGATTATGTTAGAAAGAATAAGATAAGTAACTTTATATTTTCGAATATATGTATATTGCTGACAATAATTATTATCTTAATAGGAGGATTAGTATGAAAAGAAGTTTAGGAGAATTAAAAAATTTTGTAATTATTATGTTTGTTTTAATCGCATTTGTAATACTTTTAGCTATTTTCGCATAAAGAACAATTAGTTATTGTTCTTTTTTATTTTTTTTGATATAATATCAATGGCTTTTTCAAATAAACACATTATGAATTCATTTATCGAGTGCCTATTTAGGTGGTAAATGTTAGAAGTAATGGAAGAAATAACAAAAGGAGAGTGAAATTATGGCAGTTGTGTCAATGAATTATTTACTTGAAACAGGTGTTCACTTTGGTCACCAAACTAAAAGATGGAACCCTAAAATGAAAGAATATATCTTTACTTCAAGAGATGATATTTATATTATCGACTTACAAAAAACAGCAAAGAAAATAGAAGAAGCTTATGCTGCATTAAAAGAAATCGCACAAAATGGTGGAAAAGTTCTATTTGTAGGAACTAGAAAACAAGCTCAAGAAGCTATCGTTGAAGAAGCAAAACGTTCAAATTCATTCTATGTAACTGAAAGATGGTTAGGTGGAACATTAACAAACTTCAAAACAATTAGAAGAAGAGTTAAACGTTTAGAAGAAATTGAAAAAATGGAAAGTGATGGAACTTTCGATTTACTACCTAAGAAAGAAAGAGTTGGATTAAAGAAAGAATACGCAAAACTAGATAAATTATTATGTGGTATTCGTGATATGTATAAATTACCAGAAGCTTTATACATTGTTGACCCTTCAAAAGAAGCAATCGCAATTAAAGAAGCTAAAAAACTTGGAATTCCAGTATTTGGTATAGTAGATACAAACTGTGATCCAGACGATGTTGATTATGTTATTCCAGGAAACGATGACGCTATTCGTGCTGTAAAATTAATTACAGGTGTTATGGCTAATGCAATCGTTGAAGCTAACGGTGGAAAAATCGTTGACTATGTTAAAGAAGATTCAAAAGAATCTGGTCAAGAAATAATGGAAAAAGCATTAGAAACAGTTAAGAAAAAAGAAGATAGAAAAAGATTTGATCGTAAAAACTTTGATAAAAAACCATTTAAAAAAGAATTTAAGAAAGATTTCAAAAAAGAAGTAAAAGAAGAAGTTAAAGAAGCAAAAAAAGAAATTAAAGAAGATATTAAAAAAGTAAAAGAAACTGTAACTGACTTATCAAAATCAACAGTTGCTGAATTAAAAGCAATGGCTAAAGAAAAAGGTATTTCAGGATACACTACAATGAAAAAAGCCGAATTATTAGACGCATTAAAATAATTAATTATTTAATATAAATTTGAAAAGCCAAAAATAAAATTAGGAGGACTTTATGATTAGTGCTAGTTTAGTAAAAGATTTAAGAGAAAAAACTGGAGCAGGAATGCTTGATTGTAAAAAAGCATTAGAAGCAACTAATGGAAATATGGATGAAGCAATTGATTGGTTAAGAGAAAAAGGTATATCAAAAGCTGCTAAAAAAGCAGATCGTATAGCTGCAGAAGGTATAGCTGCTATAGCAATAGATGGTAATACTGCTGCAATCGTTGAAGTTAATTCAGAAACAGATTTCGTTGCAAAAAATGAAGAATTTACAAGTATGGTAAAAACTATTCTAGAAGCAATAATTGCAAACGATGTTAAAGATGTTGATGGCGTTTTAGCATTACCATGTTCTGATGGAACAATTAATGACCTAATAGTTAATAAAACAGCAAAAATAGGTGAAAAATTATCATTAAGAAGATTTGCAAGAATTACAAAATCAGATGATGAAAGTTTTGGAGAATACATCCATATGGGTGGTAAAATTGCTGTATTAACAACTGTTAAAGGAGCATCAAGCGAAGTTGCAAAAGATGTATCAATGCATGCTGCAGCAATGCGTCCAGCATATGTTAGAAAAGAAGATGTTCCAACAGAAGTGTTAGAAAAAGAAAAAGCTGTATTAACAGAACAAGCAATTAACGAAGGAAAACCAGAAGAAATTGCTAAAAAAATGGTTGAAGGACGTATTCGTAAATACTACGAAGAAGTATGCCTTGAAGAACAACCATTTGTTAAAGACTCTGATTTAAAAGTAAGCGCTTATGTAGAAAAAAATGGTGGTTCAATAGTAACTATGATTCGTTTCGAAGTTGGCGAAGGAATGGAAAAAAGAGAAGAAAATTTTGCTGAAGAAGTAGCAAAACAAATGGCAAACTAAAGATACGTAAAAAACGTATCTTTTTTTATTAAGTATCTGGTATAATAAAATAGGTGATAATATGAACTTAGAAAGTACTTTAAATAATTTAGGAGTAAATACTAGAGAATATAAAACATTAAGAAGCTATTTAGTCGGGAAAAGTGACAGTTGTTTTCTAACAGGAAATATTTGTTATATAGATGGATCAAAAGAATATATGAAAGAAATTAATTCAGTTACAGAAGAATTAGAAGAATATATATGG
>CAKPMN010000014.1 GCA_934168005.1 uncultured Bacilli bacterium
TTATACCTAATACTGCAAATAATACATTTTTATTTTTCATACCCATTCCTCCAATCATTTCAACAAATTACTATTTATTCATTTCTTTTTCAAATTCGAACATTCCATCATCTTCTTTATATATATCATGTGGCATATTTGAATCGGGGTGTTTTTCATTATAATATTCTACTATTTTAAACTTTAGTTTATTAACATAAAAATAGATATTTCTTTTATCAAAGTACGGTGTACAAGTATGCCATATTTTTGTATTCGGATATAATTCTTCGATTTGTTTCCAAATTTTTTGTCCAATTCCTTTACTTTGAATTCCTACTCTAACAAATAGAAAATCTAAATGATTTATATTATTGTCATTAATTTCTACTATAACACCGCCCATTATCTTATTATCATCATCTATCATTTCATACGAATGGCATTTAGGATTATTTAAAGACTCATCAATATCTTTTTCTGGTAGCACTAATTCTTTATCACTACCATATACTGATTCGTATCCATATTGGAATGACTCCTGCATTAATTTTTTAAATTCTTTTATGTCGTCATTTCTTAATTCTATTAATCTCATGTTAGTTATCTCACTTTCAAATTACTATTTATCTATTTTTCATATAATCATACCATATATTTTGCATTTATATGCTTGTTTTTTTAACTTCACTATTATCCTTGCAAATATCATTAATATATTCATACCAGCATTCTTTTAAAATTACCCCATCAATGTTTCCATGATTTGCTCCTAAAATAATTTTATGTTGAATATCGATTCCTAAATTTTGAAGTATTCTAATTGTATTTTCTGCTCTAGAAAACATTCCTGTTCCTAAAAGTTCCCTTTGATATTTTCCAACTTCTGTAGGTATGCTTCTATCAAAATAACTCATATCATGCATTGGAACATATCTCCCAAGATCATCAAACCTTGCAGCTGATTTATTTTGCGTTTCAAATTCACTAACATAATATCTAAACTTAATTTTTGAATAACTTTCTAAATCAAATTCTCTACCTGTTAAAGATTCATAATTAGCTATTCCAAGTGGATAAGCTAATTTTTCTGTTGGAATAGGAATACTACCACTTGCTCCACCTATACAAACAGTATCAACAATATCTGGATGTAATAAAGAAAATCTTTGAGCAAAAACTCCAGAACTTGAATAACCATTTAAAAATATTTTTTCTCTTACAGTTAATCCTATCTCATTTTTTAAAATGGATTTTGCAGCATCAATAATTCTAACAACTTGTTCATCCATTCTATAATTTTTATCACTGACAGGAATATTAAAACACTCTAAAGATAATTGTTGCAAATAAGGATAATTCTTAAAACTTGGTATTAATGGTATAACAATAGCAGATGGAAAATCACTTATTAATCTAGCTAACTTAATACCAGTTTGAATTCCTTGTTCTATAACCTCTTGTATATTTTCACTTTCTAAATTATTTGCTTCTAATATGATTCGATCTGTTATATTTTCTGACATTGGAATAGCTAAAATACTAGGAATATTAATACCTTTACTACTACTTTCAGCTAAAAATTCTATTTTATATGTAACTCCATTAACTGAACACTTTGACTCTGCATCTTTACCCTGACATAACTCTCTAGATACATATTTTGCGACTTCTTCTATACTCATATTTTTACCCTTCATTCCTGTTCCTAATATTTTCAGTATATATTTGTTACATTATACCATATTTAACTATTTTTTATATAATCCAATAAATATCATAGTTTTAACTTATAAGTCCAATATTATTTAATTTTCTTAAATCCATTTCTACTCCATAGCCATAATTTAGTATGAATATCAATTGGTTTATACTTAGTACCTTTAAAAAGTTCTTGCCATCTATCTATAACTATTTGTTGAACATTATTAGAATTAAACTCATCATCAGTTATTAAACCAAGTCTATGAGTTGCCTTACATACATGGGTGTCAGGAGCAACTGTTAAACACTCTATATTTTTATACTTTCTATCAGTATATTCATAGATAACATACATCCAATAATTACAGATCTTAGTTCCAGATAAATATGGGAAATCCTTCTTATGTTCTTTTTGAATAAAATCTCTTATTTTATTAACGTCATTATCCAAATTATTAAATAAGCATCTTATATCTCCGTCAAACATTTTAACAAATGTATTACATAAAGTTAACCATATTTCAGTTTGCTTTTGTTTTTGTAAAGCAACCTTATATTTAGTTAAAGCATATTGAACTTCTTCAAAACTCTTTTCTAAACAAATCTTTGGATTAAAAACAAAACTAACCTCATCATCATTATAAGTTTTTAAAGCATTTTCCCATAAAGTATAAGAATTTCTTTGATAATTTAATGCCATTGGTAAAGTAAAATATAAATAATTTTCTAAACTATCCTTTTTCAAATTAGGATTTGCATCTTCTGGCATAACTTCTCCACCAAGTTCACCATTATCATACATTAAAATAAGTTTACTAACATCATCTAATATTTTTTGTCTATTCATGTTACCTCCAAATATAAATAATTATATACTATAAGTTTTCTTTTATTACTTCAAACAAATCATATAAATTATACCCAAGTAAATCATCAAAATATTTTTTTAATTTATATGCTTCTTTAATACAATACTGAGTATTTGGATACACTCCTTTTCTCATCATTATATCAATTAATCTTTTATCAATAGTAAATATTTTATTCTTATTAATACACATCAAATCACATAGATTTATCAATTTTTCCTCTATTGTATAAACATGATTTTCTATAAACTCTGTTAAAAATTTATTATTATCTTTATTTGGCATACTACCAGCCGTACATAATATATCATTATTTAAATATGAGTGAGTTAAACATATATTAGCATATTCTAAATCATAGCCTTTATATTTTAAATATTCATACCCTCTCATAGCATGTCCATGTGATTCTCCATTATACTTTCCAATATCATGCAAATAACCTAAAGTAGTTGCTTTATCTATATCAATATCGACATTATTATCCTTTAATGCCGAAGCAATTATAAAAGCGCTATCTCCAACAGAAAGACAATGTTCAATCCATCTATCATCAGGAGTTACATTACGCATAGACTCTAATAATTCTCTTGCAGTTTGACTATTCATACTAACCTAACCTCCTAAACAAATCATTATATATCTTATTTCTATCTAACTTAGTAACAAAAGTAACACTATGTCTATTATTAGTTAACTCATAAGAAGCAAAATCACCAATATTTGGACAACTTACATTCCTTGTTTCAAACCAATCTTTATTTATTAAATAAGCAACAACTGATATATCCCAAATAACTCTAGATTTTTTTAATTCATGATAACCATCATTATAGAATCTTCCAATCAAATAATTAGCTAATTCTGATTTATTCTCTAAATTTTTCTTTATCGTAATCATATCAATTTTTAAATCTGAAACAACATTCCTACATGGAAGTATAGTAAGTTTAGCTTTAGAATCAAACACTATTTTAACAGCTTCTATATCTTGTCTAAAATTATATTCTAAATTATCTTTATAACCGAGTTCATTTCCACCAAGCCATATAACTTCTATTCTATTAACTATTTCTGGATTTTTATAAATAGCTAAAGCTACATTAGTAATAGCCCCAATCTCAAGTATATAAGTTTTATCGTTTTTTAAAGCAATTTCTATAATTTTATCTACTGCAGGCGAAGTAGAATAATAACCATTTTGAATATAATCTAAGAACCCATAAATACTTTATTATCTGTATTAAATTTCTCTAAACTACATATTTTTAGAATTTCATTATAGCTTAATTTTTGACCATCACTAGTAGATACATTAACTGATTTATGAGAAAATGGAGCAATTGTAATAGATTCTATATTAAACAGATCCTGACATTTAAGTAAATAAGCTAAAGCAAATTGATCATCACACTCATTATAAGCATCTGTATCTAATATTAAATTAATCTTTTTATAATCCATCACATATTGATAAAACTCTTCCCAATCTCTAACTCTTTTGATATTAGAGTATTTATTATAAGGTGTATCCATCAAAATAGCAGTTATTCTATTATCTATACAGTCATTACATATGCGAACAGAATCATCAATCATAATATCAATATTGTATTTCATACACATTTGTGATTTAGCATGTTTATCATAACTATTAGTTAAAATTAAAGCATCGTAATATATATTATTATCATCAAGCCATTTTTTTGTCATATTATAAGGATCAATATATTCACCATTATCCCTACCAGTAATAATATAAATACTATGCCCATTTTTATGAAGCTTATCTATATATTCCTTTGCTTTCTTTTGAACACATAAATTTTCTACGATTCTTTCTATATTATTTTTATAAAAAGTTTTCTCCTCATCTTCACTCCAATCAAACATACCTTTTCTTATGTATTCTGCATTTATATTTACAACACCATTATTTCTAAGCTCTCTATCATGTAGCAGATATTTTCTAAATAAATCCTCATTGAAATCTGATATTAGATTATCTATATCTATACCTAACCTCATTACTATCTTCCATATTAAACTAATAAGAATTATACTATATAAAACCACGCAATAAAAGTAATTACATAAAAAACTGTCAATAATGTCAGCATTAAAATTTTGTTAATTTTTTTACATAGCCTTCTTTGAAAGATGGTCTAAAAGGATCAGTAAAAACTAGTTTATTTTTACTTCTTCCTCTCTCATCCAAAACAGACATTAACTCCCTTGGAAGTTCATTTTTAGCTACATATCCAAACTGTCTTGTAGAAGATAACTTTAAACTTTCTTTATATAGTTTATATCTTTCATCAGAATCTATTATATCAGCTTTAAAGTCATCAGGGATAAACTCTTCCATTCCAAATAGTCTACTATTATCCATACCAAATCTTCCTGTAAAAAACATCTTACGTATTTTTACTAAATCTTCAATTTTTAACTCATCATTAAAATTGAAATATTGAAGAATACTAGATAAATTATAAGCTTCATTTAAAACAACACTTCCTATTTTTAAATTGAGACAAATATCATCATCTGTTATATTTAAAATCGGATAGACTGGTGTTTTATATAATAAGTCATTAGCCATTTTATTATCATCTACTGTAAAAAGCATACTTCTATAACTCATCCAAGAATAAATAGCTAGCTTTCCTTTTTTTACATTAAGATAATCAATATAACTACCACGACGACACACATTATTAGTAATTTCTACAACTTCTCCAACATAAACATTATCTCTATTAACTATATAATTTTTATTAGTCATATCAAAACCTCCTATAATTTAAAAATTTACTAAATATAATTTTAATTATCTATATCAATAACTTCATACTCACGATTTCCAAGCCCTAATTCATATGCTTCTTCAACAATATGAATTGCATGTTTTTCTTTCATTCTATTAATCAATGATTCTTTCCCTGAATCATTAGAATTAATGATAGTGTCGTAGCAGCATTGATCAATGGCTACAGGATCCAGACTCGCAAATATTCCTATATCTTCCATTTCAGGTTCTGATGGATTAGAGTCACAATCACAATCTATTGAAATTTTATTAGCTACATTAATATAAGCCATATTTTCAGGCCTAAAATATTCCACAACCGCTTTATCTGCTTCAGCCATGCTCTCTAAGAAACCATCTTGATCTTCTATTAAATTCCACATCTCTTTTGTATCACGTGTTCTACCTACAGAATGAATCCAAGCTTTACCATTACTAGAAGCAACTCCAATACTCATATTTTTTAAAGCTCCTCCAAAGCCACCCATTGCATGTCCTTTAAAGTGTGACAACATCAACATAGAATCATAATTTTGAATATGACTTCCTACTATATTTTTATTTTGTAAGTGTCTTCCGCCATTAACAGGAATTTCAATTTCTCCTTCTTCGTCCATAATATCACATGGAGCAATATCCATAAAACCATGGGCCTTAATTGTCTCATAATGGTCAGAAGTTTTCATTCTTTTGCCTGGATAAGCAGTATTACATTCGACAATTGTTCCATTTAATTTTTGAACTAAACCTTTAATTAAATTCGGATCTAAAAAATTATGTCCACCCATTTCACCTGTTGATATCTTAATAGCAACCTTCCCTTTTAATTCTCTACTTAAAGCCTCATATACTTTAATAAGACCTTCACTACTAATATCTTTTGTAAAATAAACTTTTGATTTTTCCATATTTCTACTTTCTTTTCTTTTTATCACTAACTATATATAATATTACACTATTTACGTAACATATACAACTATTAATTTTCTAAATTATTTATCTTCTCTCTTTGCTTGAAATAAACATATTAAATCTATATAATTATATTAGAGGTGTTTAAAGTATGGAAGAATTTATAAAGAAAATCTATTCAAAAACTTTGCTTGTTGTTGGAATTGTTATATGTTCTATTGGAATATTATTTGGATTACTATTCTACTTTGTTTTAAGTAATGAAGAAGCTATATACTTAGATAAAGTAAGTGATGAACTTAGTTACGCTAAAGTTGATGTAGAACTACTTGATAATTATTTTGCCACACAAAAAGTAGATACAAAAGTTTTAAAATACTACTTGGCATATGATAATCAGAATAAGCCTTACGTAGTAGTTCTTAACGATGAAAACTATAACTTGTTAAAAGATATTCAAGATTATTCTCTGGGACTAACAAATAATAAATTAGACGCAATAACAATTTATGGTCAATCTAAAATGCTTGAAGATGAAGCATATGAGTTATTAAAAGATTATCTAAGCGATGATGAATACACTTATACTGTAGACCAAATTAAAAATGCAGTTGGAAATTATTACCTAGATACATATTATAATCCAGATGATGATATTAAACTTATGCTTACTATTAGCGGAATCATAACTTTTATTGGAATAATAATTATAATTATATATATTACTAGAATCAAGAAAAATAAAAAACTAATGGAAAAATATAGATATAAAATAGAGAAAGTTATAAGTGATGTCGATAATGGAAAAGGTATTTATAACAACATATGCAAAGTATTTTTAACTAATGATTACATTATAAGTTATAAAGCTGGATTAAATATCATTGATACTAAAGACTTATTATGGGTATATGAATTTGTAATGAAACAAAATGGTATATCTACAAATAAAATATTATATGGCGTTAATAAGCTAGGAAAAAGCATAACAATTACAAATGTTAATTCTATGAGTAAAAAACAAAATAACGCTTTAGAAGAACTATATCAAGATATCATGAATATGCTTCCTAATATTATGTATGGATACACTAAAGAGGCCAAAGAAAAAGTTAAAGAATTAACTAAAAAACAAAAATAAATATAAAATTAAAGTAATCAATAAAAAATAATAGACTTAATGTCTATTATCTATATCATATTTTTTTACAAAAGTTTTTATGTATTCACTTCTAATACTAGGTAATATTGAAGATGTTATATCACAAGTAATATCATTTAAAGAAAGATTAGTTGTATCTAATAAAGACATACCACCTACACTTTCTTCTAATACATTTTTTACTTCACTTAAAGCTTTATTATACATATCCAAATTAGGAATGTTTAAAAAACTTCTATCTTCTAAAGCTAAAACATAATCTCTTCTTAAAGAAACAATGCTTTCCGCATAAGTTACAACTAAATAATTAATAAATTCTTTAGATAAGTTCATATACTTTTCTTTAAGGTCATTATATTCTTTCACATTCATATTTCCTTTTTTATATTGAATATAATTCCATATTTGTCTATCATTTATAGATCTATCAACTAAAATAATATCATCATTACTATTAATAGAATCCATAAGTTGTCTATAAACTTCCTCTATAATTAAAACATGATATTCATAACTAGATAGTTCTTTTTGTAACGGTTTTATTTCTTTTTTGAAATAAGAAGATGTAGTGAACTCTTCCACTATAGATACATTAAAGCCACCTTTTTTAAAGAAATCATATAAATTATTAATAGTTGTAGTTTTACCTGTTCTAGGAGTTCCACTAAACTCTATAACAAAAGGTTTATTAGGTAAACATAATGATTTTAATTTTTGTAATTCAGCTTTTTGAGCATGTAATTTCTTAAGTTTTTCATAATATGAAGTATTTCCAAAGAATACTTCATTTTTTAAAAATAAATTTTCACTTCCATAGAAGACTTTATCCAAAACATCCTTTAATCTTTTAAACATAGATAAACTTGCATCTTCATTAAATATTAAACTTTCATAAACCCCACTGTAATACCATTTTTGACTTTCTTCTCCTCTTTTAAAAGAAGAAAAATCTCTTTTACCATTTTTTTCAAAAAGAATATTTAAATCCTCCAAATTACTAATTTTATCTGCACAAATAACAGCTTTATTTCTTAATGGTAGATCCTTAGTAGTTAAAATAGTATGTTTTTTTCTTTCCTCCCAAGATAAAGACTTATCCTCTTCACTTGCAGACATTACAAGAGAAGCTATATCACTTCCAAATTCTTTTTCTATATCTAAAATAGTATACTTAGTATCTTCAACTACGTCATGAAGATATCCAGCAGCTACTACATTATCATCAAATCCATACTCTTCTAATATTTTCGCAACAGAAAAAGGATGCATAATCATTGGTTTATCAACTTCACTTTTTCTAACTTGTCCCATATGTGCCTTTAAAGCAAATAATTTTGCCTTTTCTTTTATATCAAAAACATCATTTATTTCCATATACTTAATACTAAATAAATACTTATCACTAAGCATTTGTTTTACTTTCTTTTTATATTCTTCATATTCATCATCAAAGCACCATATTTTAGCATATCCCATATCACCAAATTTCTTGTTCAAATGATGAAAGGCTCTATTTATCATTTCATCCAAATTATAAGATGGAAAATGTCTTAATGTATAACTATGAGTTCTTTTAAAAAATGATTCAATATCAACATTTCTATCAGCAGAAGAAACAAGTTTACCATAATCACTTCTTGGAACCCCATCTAGGCTAGCTCTATGATCTTCTATTGCTTCTTTTATAATAGTTCTATCTTCAAGACTGAAAAAGTTTTCCATCCACTTATCTTCATAAAACATACGAGCAGATAATATCTCATGCTTATCCTTATCAATATGATGAGCTATATCATGAAAACAAGCAATAGTATAAACCATATCAACATTAAGATTATCAAATTTAGAAATTAATTTAAGACTTCTTTCAACAACACTATTAATATGTTCTATACCATGTCCATCATCATTTTTAGAATAAATTGGTAATATATTTTCTTCTATATATTTTCTCAAATCACTATTAATCATAATACCTCCTACAAATTATAAATATCTTATACCATATTTTTTAAAATAACAACTAAGAACCTAAAAATTTCTGCATTAATAAAATAGTTCTATCTAAATTCTCTAAATAAGCATAATGCGTAGAATTAAAGAAAGTAACAAGTCTAGAATTTTTAATTAATTTATTAAGTAGTAAAGCATCCATATAAGGAACAGCTTTATCCATACTTCCCCATACAATTAAAGTAGGAATAGAAATAGAAGATACTATATCCGTAATATCCGTATTAACATGTTTAACTAATATTTTTCTCATCATGAAAGAAGCATTTCTATAATCTATAGATCCAACATGTCTTTTTATAAAATTTTTAATAAACTTAAAATTAGGTAACTTAACTAACAATCTGAATAATTTTTCTTTAAAAGTTAATTTTCTCTTTTTAACTCTAAAAGGAGGCGCAAATAAAATAAGTTTAGAAGTTTCAAACAAAGAAGCATAAACAAGAGAAATCTTTCCACCAAAAGAATGTCCTATCAAAGTAGGATTTGAAACATTTAAAGACAAAAGTAATTCATTAATCATTAAAGCATAATCAGATAAACTAAAAACTTCTAAAGGTTCCGTAGATTTACCAAAACCAGGTAAATCTATTAAAATAACTCTATAATTTTTAGATAATGGTAAAGCTAACATTTCCATCATTTCTATATTTTGTCCCCAACCATGTAAAAAAACAAGCACACTTCCTTCACCATAATCTTTATAATTAATATCTATACCTTTATATTTAAACATGTTATCACCTAGTATAATATATATGCAAAAGAAGTAGTAAAAACTACTTCTTAAAAATAATACTTAATAGTAAATATAGTAGAATCTTTAGATGAAACACTTATATGTCCATTATCTTTTTCTATAATTGATTTTGCTAAGGCAAGTCCTATTCCAACACTATCATTAGTAGAATTCTTTCCCTTATAAAATCTTTCAAATATATGAGGTAAATCCTCACTTGAAATACCTTCTCCATTATCAGTTATTTTAATACAACAATAAACTTTATTAGAACTTATATCAACTTTAATAGATGTTGAATCATATGAATGTTCAATACAATTTTTTAAAATATTACTAATTGCTTCAACTTGCCAATTAAAATCAAGAACACAAGATGCATCACCTGTTATATCAATAGAAATATCTCTTAAATCACACAAAGCTGACAAATTTGATTTAGCCTTTAGAACTATCTTTTTAAGAGAAGTATCAACGTCTTCAAAAGTAACAGTATTAGTATCAAGTTTAGATAACTTAAGTAAATTTTGAGTTAAAAAATTTATATTTAAAGCATCTCTTTTTATATCCCTTAAAAAATCTAATTTAACTTGATCAGTACAATCATCAATTAAATTATCAACCATAATTAAAATAGAAGTTAATGGTGTTTTAAGTTGATGCGAAATATCAGCTAAAGAATCTTTTAATTTTAATTTTTCTAATCTAGAATATTCGCTTTCTTCTTTAAGCATAACTGTAACCTTATATATTTCATTTTTTAAAATAGAAAGTTCATCTTCACTTATATCATCAATATTTAAAGAATAATTCTTCATATTTACCTGTTCAATTAAATTAATAATTTTATTTAACTCACTATTTTTTTTCTTATTATATAGTAAAAAGAATAATATAACCATAAAACATACACATAAAATAAAGAAGAAATCAATAATTATAAACTTTTTATAGTTATAATCATTTTCTAAAATAATTGAATCATCAAAATCTATACCATATTTAGAAAAATCATAATTCAAATTACTTCCATTTACAATAGATAAAATATCCCCTTCATTTATAGAAGGATATTTTTCTTTTACTAAGTAAACTATCTTAGAAATCTTATCATTATAATTCTTTTTATAAATATCATATTCATATCTATGGATAAAATAAAATAAAAAACTAGAAAGAAATAGAAATAAACTAATAATTATAAATAATCTTTTTAAATAAACTTTATTTTTCAATTAAATACCCTATTCCTTTCACGGTTTTAATAATCGGAGAATCAATCTTTTCTCTTATCCTTTTAAAATAAACAGTAACAGTATGATCATCAATATCATTACCGGTCCATTCCCAAATCTTATCTATAATAATATTCCTATTAACAACTTTATTAATATTTAAAAATAGTAAATGAAGTAATTTAATCTCTAAAGAAGAAAGCTTTATCTTTTTATCATTCTTAAATACACACATCTTATCCATATCAAAAGAAATATCATCAACTTTAATGATATTATTCTTTTTAAAACGAAGTAGTATTCTATCAACTCTAGCTAAAAGTTCAATAGTGCTAAAGGGCTTAGTGATATAGTCATATGCACCCATATTAAGCCCTTTAACAACCATTTCTTCATCATCCATAGCCGTTAAGAAAATAGTTGGAATATCTACATCAATCTTTTCAAATAAATCAAATCCAGATCCATCAGGTAAAGTTACATCTAAAATGATTAAATCAATTTTGTTATTTAAAATATAGTCATACGCTGATTTATAATTAGTTTTATATGTAAAAGTATAATTCTTTTTTAAAAACGCATATTCTAATCCTTTAACAATAGATAAATTATCCTCAACTAATAAAATATGCATAAAACCACTCCTCAAACTAATTATAACACGTATTATATATTTTCACTTCTAATAGTTTCAATTGTATTTTGTTTTGACTGTTTCTTAATAGAATATCTCATAATTAGACTAATAAGTAAAAATACAATTAATATAGAAATAACTATCGCTAAAACAGGTAACTTAAAGCCAGTATCATCATTTAAAGCTTTAAATAATAAGTAACTTAATCCAATTCCTATTGGAATACCAAATATAAGTGATTTAACCCCCATAAATATACTTTCAAGTCTAATCATATGTTTAAATTCAGGTGATGTCATACCAATAGACTTAAGCATTGCAAATTCAGTTTTTCTAAGTTCCATATTAGTAGTAATTGTATTAAATATATTAGTTATACCAATTAAAGATATTACAATAATAAATCCATATAAGAATATACCAATTAAAGTATAGAAATTCTTCATCATTTTAATATTCTCATCTAAGTTATAAGAAGAATAACTTGTATCACCCATAATATTTTCAACTTCTTTTAATAACTTAGTAGAATCAGCTGTTTTATAATAAACATTAACATAAGTATCACTACTAATAGAATCATACATAGCATCAGATACAATAATAGCTGTATCAGAATTATTTTCTAATCCAAAAGGTAACTTATCAGCTAAAGCACCAATCTCTATTTTTTTGTCATTTAAAGTTATCTTATCACCTATTTTGTTTTTATAAAGTCTATCTTGATAATGAATGTTTTTATCCCCATTATTGATATAAAAATTAACATTATCTACCAAAATTCCTTTATCTTTTATATCATCATATTTAAGATTTAAGCTTTCAATATATTTTCTATATTGATAATCTCCTACTGCTATAACAGTTATATATTTCTCTTCGTTTCTATCAGTATAGTCAAGATCTACAAGTCTTGGAGAATATAATAAATCTTTAACTTCTCCAGATGTCACTCTAGCAACAGAATAATTTTTAATACCATTTACTCTTAAAGTTTCATCAACCTTAGCTTTTATAGTATCATCTTTCATATCTAAACTAATAGAAACATTATAAGTTTTTATTTTAATTTCTTCATTTAAGGTAGAAAACGCTAAATTCATAAAATATGATAAAGCAATAAAAATAGATACAGATACTATAATTGAAATAACAGTTGTACGATATTTCTTTTTATTTCTCCTTAAATTCTTATAAGATATTTCTCCACCTATTCCAAAAAGTTTACTAATAACTTTAGGACATTTTAATTTTTTTCTATTAATCTTAATCTTCGCACTATTTCTTATGTTCTCAATAGGAGAAACTTTTGATGCTTTAGATGCACTTCTAAAAGCTGATAAATATATAGTTATAATTCCTAAAATAATAGCCAATAATATTGGATATATAGATATATTTAAAACTAAACATAAATGCTCTGTAAGCATATCTCTAAGTAAATTATTACTTACGATAATTAATATATATGAAGCAAAAATACCACATAATATACCTATTGGAATACCAAATAAACCTAAAATTGTAGCTTCATAAAATACATTTTTCTTTATTTGTTTTTTTGTAGCACCAACACTTCTAAGCATACCATACTGTTTAATTTTCTCAGTAATAGAAATATCAAAACTATTTTTAATACAGAAAATTGAAGTAACAACAATAATTAAACATACAATATAAATTACCTTATCAAATCCATCAACAATATTACTTTCAAGAGGATTAGCTTCAAAACAAATTATATATTGATTAATAATATATTTATATTTAGCATTTTTCATCTCTTCAAAGTATTTATTAAGATCTTCTTCACTAGTTAATTTATCATTGTAATAATCACTTAATATTTTAGAATCAACTCCTATAATAGATGCAGTTGCTGAAGGATATTTCTTCAATGCTTTTTTTGTATATCTTACAAAAATATTATAATTAGTAGAATCTTTTAAATCACCAGTAGTAATAAAAGAATAACCAGCTGAATCATAAGATTCAATATTAGATGAAGGTCTCTCAATTATACCAACAACAGTGTATTCTCTAACCTCACCATTTAATTTAAACTCTTCTAATTCTTGATAAGCATCAAAATTAGAAAGTAAAACACCATCCAGAAAACGACTTCCCATGCTTAACTTAATAACATCGCCTATTTTATAATTAACCCTACCATTATATTCTAAATGGCTTGGTATTAATATTTCACTACTATTTTTTGGAAGTCTTCCATCAACTAAATTAATAGCTAATGTTTCTAAAGCATCAGATGAAAACTCTTTAACATAAGCATAAGGTTTATATTCATTTTTTGAATCAATCTTAGCAGTACCAACATCAGATGTTAAAACAAAGCTTTCAACATTTCTATTATTTTTAATTGTGCCTATATCATCACTTTTAACATCATAAATTGCAGCATGAAAGTCACCATTAACATCTTTTTCAAAATTTACTAAAGTTTTAACTAAACTAAAATACATTGTAGAAACAGCTGTTATTAAAGCAACAGATAAAATTATTCCAATAATTGTTACAATAGTACGTTTTTTATTTAACTTTAAATTTTTTATAGTTAATTTATTTAAAAGTCCCATACTATACCTCACTTACAATTTTTCCATCTTCAATTTTAATAATTCTATCAGCAGTACTAGCGATTTCCATATTATGTGTAATCATAACAATAGTCTGACCATATTCTTTATTCATACGTCTAAGTAAAGCAACAATTTCATCACTAGCCTTACTATCCAAATTACCTGTTGGTTCATCTGCTAATATAATAGTTGGACTAGTTATTAAAGCTCGACCTATACTAACTCTTTGTTGTTGACCTCCTGATAATTCGTTAGGTAAATGATCTCTTCTTTTATTTAAACCTAAAATATTAATCATTTCATCTAATTTATCTTTATCAACCTTACGATTATCAAGAGATAATGGTAAAACTATATTTTCTTCAACATTTAAAATAGGAATTAAATTATAAAATTGATAAATTAATCCTACCTGTCTTCTTCTAAATATAGCTAAAGCATCATCATTCAAAGAAAATATATCTTTAGAATCAATAAATACCTTACCTGATGTAGGCTTATCAACTCCTCCAATTAAATGAAGTAATGTTGATTTACCAGACCCACTTGCGCCTACAATCGCCACAAATTCTCCTTTATTAATAGAGAAACTAACGTGATCTAAAGCAACAACCTTCAAATCCCCTTTTCCATAAATCTTTGTCAAATTATCGACTTTTAAAATTTCCATATAACTCCTCCTTAATTAACATTATATTATATTAAAGTTACAATTAAGTTACAAAAAAAGATATTATTCCATATCTATTTTTTCTAATCCATTTAATATTTTATATAAAAGTTTGTATAACTCTAAAGATTCTTCTACATCTAGGTTAATACATTGTCCTATCTGTAAAGGAATTATTGATGCATGTCTTTTCATAGCTTTACCACTACTTGTAATAGAAACAATTAAGTTTCTCTCATCATCTAAAGAACGTTTTCTAAATATATACCCCTTACTTTCAAGTTTTTTCAAAACAGGAGTAAGTGTACCACTATCTAAAAATAACTTTTCACCTAAAGACTTAACATTAATCTCTCCAACTTCCCACAAAACAAGCATTGTTATATATTGAGTATAAGTTAAATCAATTTCTGCTAAATAAGGTTTATAATGTTTAATAATCTCCTTTGCACATGCATATAAAGGAAAACATAATTGATTTTCTAATTTTAATCTTTCATCACTGCCCATAAAACCTACTCCATTACTTAACTATTAAACTAGCCGCTATTGCTCCATCACTAACCGCAGTTGTAAGTTGTCTTAAATCCTTTTTTCTAACATCTCCAACTACATAAATTCCATCAATAGAAGTTTTTATATCACTTTCAATATAACCATACTTATCAAGCTTTAATAAATCTTTAACTATAGAAGAATTAGGAACTTGACCTATCGCTATAAATAAACCCGATATATTAATTATCTCACTTTCATTTATAAAAGCACCTTCTAAGACATTATCTCCTACTAAAGATGTAACATTACTATTCATTATAAATTTAACATTATCTTTTTGTTCTAATTCTTTAACATATTTTTCTGCACCTTTAAAAGTAGAAGTTCTATGAACTAAATAAACAACACTAGCTATAGAAGATAAATATAAAGCATCAGTTAAAGCCGTATCTCCCCCACCTACAACCATAACAGGTTTATTTTTATAAAAATTACCATCACAAGTTGCACAATAAGAAACACCACGACCTATAAATTTATCTTCAATACCTAACTTTTTACTTACACAACCAACCGCAATAATAATAGAAGAAGCAAGATAAATAGAATTCTTTGTATAAACCTTACCACTTTCAACTTTTATAACTTCTTCTACTTTATAATTCATTCCCATATCACTTGCTTGTTTAAACAAGGTATTAGAAAAATCAATTCCTGTGATAGACATAATTCCAGGGTAATTTTCAATAGTTGAAGCATTTATAATTTGACCACCATAAAACTTAGATTCTAAAACTAATACTTTCTTATTGGCTCTAAGAAGATTAATCGCACTACTAAGACCAGAAGGACCAGCACCAATAATAATAACGTCGTACATTCTAATACCTCCATTTTCATTAATTTAACTAAATTTAATTGTATACAATTAAACATATAAAGTCAATAAAAAAGGCTATTTATTGCCTTTTAATTTTGTATAAACTAATGTTTTTATATCTATACTTTCTAATTCTTCTTCCATATTAGAAGCTATATTTAAACTAATTAAAGCAGAACCAAAAAATTCTTCAATATAACTTATATCTAAATCATTAGCTTTTCTATATAAGTTACTATCAACCTCACCTGTTGAATCATATAACTTTCCTTCATATAAAAAAGCACAATGATCTAAATCTTTATGAATATAAAGTTCAATAGAAGGTTCAATGTATTTCATAATTTTATAAAATTCAAAACAACCGCCTCTTAAGAATAACTCTCTGCCATTAATAAATATTTTTTCATAAAATAAATCAGTCGCAAGATCATTTATAAAAGATATTAAATATTCCATTAAAACACTTCCCTTTAAGTTAAATATTTTAACACAATAATAAAAAAAGAACTATTGTTCTTCTAAAAATTTTTTATTTTTTTCTATAAACCATTTTATTTCATCCTCTGTATAATATAAAGTATAATACTTAAATACATCATCATAAAAATAAAACTTCTGTATCATTTGTTTTCCTTTTAATAATTCAAATTCATCAAAATGTTTAATTAAAACTATCTTCTCACAACTACCACCATTATATATAAAATTTTCTAGTTTCCTAACTAACTCTTTTAATTCAAAGTAAGAAATCGCATCTCTAACATATTTAGTATCAATTTCATCATTTTTAATAGTTAAATCAACGGTAATCCAAAAATCTCCATCACTTAAACCTGTTGTATTGTTACTATTTTTAAACTCATAATCAAAAAATGTATCTTTATATTTTAAAATCATTAAACTCACCTCACCTATATTTTAGCAAAATATATTACTTAAAAACTGTAATAAAAATGTCATTTTAAGGAAGCATCTCCAGTCTTATAATCTATATTTATCCCATCTTGAATATTGTAAACAAAAACATTAAACATAACTCCACTACCATTATCTTCAACAGAATAAGCTTCCATTATAACGCCATCAGCTACTAAATTATCACTATTATAAACAGGAGTAACACGATATAAAACATGGTTATTTGTTTCTTTTATATAAAATGCTACTTTATTTTCAAAAGGAAGCATGCTTACTGTATTCATATGTCTTGTACAAGTAATTAAATTCTTTATATTCGCATTCTCTCCAGTAAGTTGATACCCAATTAAATGACATCTATTATATAAATACTTTCCATCAACAATATCAAATTTAATAGTTTTAAAACCAGTTGGTTTTATAGAACTAATGCTTCCTCTTTCACTAGTTGGCATAAGAGAAGACGATATATTGGCATAAGCAACACCTGCTCTACCAAGATAATCAAGATCACTATATTTTTCAAAAGTATTAGTATTTTTATCACTATCACTAAAATATGGAACATTATTATTTATTACAACATAATCACTACCACTATATGGCAAAATATCTAAATCATTAGAACTCTTCTTATTAGAATAAGCATAAACTAACACCAAAATTAATAAAACTAAATTAATAAATTCTTTTCTTTTCATATTATCTACCTCTTTTATTATATCAAAAAAAAGAAGTCTTTTAAAACTTCTTTACATACTTAACAAAACCTTCTTTTTTAAAATCATTTTTATATGCCACTTTAATACTATAAATATTAGATGGATTGATTGTTAAAGATAAAGATGAAACTGAAGTACTAAAATAAGAAGATAGCTCACTAAGTAATAAAGAAGCATATCCTTTATTTCTATATTCATTAAGTATCATATATCTTATATCAATAAAATCATTTATAGAAGATAACATAACTATTCCAATATAACCCATATCTTTCTTATATAAAGAATACATATGCTTTTTATCACTATTTAACACTTCTTCATATAAAATATCTAAATAACCTAAGTACTTAACTACTAAAGGATCATTAGATAAGTTAATAAATAGTGATTTATGTTCAAAATTAGATAAATCCAATTTTTCTAACTTAAAACTGTTTAGAAGCATCCTTAGAACCTTTAATATTTTGAATAACTTTAGCTCTATTAATTAAATCTAAATAGTGATTTAACTTATTTTTATCCGTTAAGCTTGCTAATCCAAAACTTTTTAAAATTAATGAAGTTGCCTCATCATAATAGCCAGTTTTATAAAGCATATCAACTAAGAAAATTATGTCGCTATTATCTGGATTTTCAAATAATAAATCAAGCATTTCTTTAATATAATATTTACTACCAACAAAAGCAATATCTTCATATAAAAAAGCATAATCACAACTACCATCCATAGAAGATATAACTTGATAATTATCAAAGCTTCTAAAACTAATAGAATTAACAATACTAGGCTCTACTTTAACATAGAAAAACTCGCTATCAAAAGAACTTAATTCATCAAACCTATCACAATCACCAAATGCTAAAACAAGTTCATCCATAACTGATTCTGAAATATAGTATTTATCATCTTCTTTAAATACAACTTGTCCACTCATCAAACGTACATCTTGATCTCTTAAAGCTGAATTTAAAATACCAATAGCTTTTTTCATATAATCACATCCGATTGGAATATTATAACACTTTTAAAAAAAGGTGCAAGAAAAAAAGAAGATAAATCTTCTTATTTTATATTGTTATCATAATTAATATCAGAAACTTGATATTTTTTTCTTTCCTTAAATGAAGTCATAAGTACATTAACAGCCCATCCTAATGCTGCAAGTACAAAAAAGTAAGTTACCCCAAATACTGAAACAGAAGGCCATGAAGTCGCATCAATTAAGCCTAATAAAGATGCCCCAACACCCATTGATGTAACAACTGTAAGGTTACCAATAGAATTATCCGTAACATCTGACTTTAAGTCCTTAATAGAACTCTTTGCTGAATTCAAATAAGTTTGAGTCATATCCCACAAATATTGAATGTAATTTAAAGTATCCCTTAAAGTTTCATATCGATATCCAGAAACAAGTAAAAATTCAGTTAATTCATCATCACTCTTAGCTATTTTTTCTCTTGTTGATATATAAGTAGACATCTGATTAATACGACCATCTATTAAGTTAACAGTCTTAGAATATTCTTCTAATTTAGTCATGAAACTTACTATTTCTCTACCCTTAACGTTCTTCTTTTCTTTTACTTCATCTATTTTTTCCCATATTATTCTATGAATATTTAAATAACGATGAAGTTGACCTTTGAATTCACGAATAAATATTTGTTGTTCAATATATTTTTCAATATTAGCTAAAGATTGTTTTTTATTATTTATAAAATAATATTTATCCCCTCTTATAACATCATATTTTTCACAATCAAATTCAAAATATTTTTTGCTATCATTAACAGATAAAATATCAATTATCTCATCACGAGTTGCATTTTCACATATAACAAAATAAGGATAAATTGTTGTTATATTAGCTAACTCTTTTGGAACAGGAGCTCCAAGTGAAAATAAATAATTAAAAGATGGAGATAAGCATTGTTCATAATAATCTTGAACTTTGCGAATATCTTCAAATAAAGTCTCTTGGCTAACCTTTTCATTATTAACAGTTATTAAACCATCTTCATATACTTTTACAATAAGTGAAGAAGTAGTTCTAAAAGAAACAAATTCTTCTCCATTAACTCCATAGTCAATACTTTCAATTTGTAATCCTTTATGATATTTTTTAAGCTTATTTTTATCTAAATTAAGTTTAGATTCACAATTTCTTAAAAAATCATATATTTCAGTTAATTGTAACATGGTTCTTTGAAACCAACCACCAATATAAACATTACTTATTTTCATAAACTATCCCTCTACAGGTTTAGAGAAGAACCCAGCATCATCTAAGCTAAAACCATATTTTTTATAACATGCATGCGCAGGAACGCGTACATTATTAGACCATAATTCCATTGTTTTTACATTATGTAAACTACAAATATCTTCTATTTTTTCTAGCATTTTTGTTGCTATATTGTGTCTTCTATACTCTGGTTTAACACAAACATGATTTAAAATAGCATAGATATTCATCTTTTCATACATTGTTTCAATAATAGTTATTTTTGCATGAGCTATTATATTACCATCAACTTCTCCTACTAAATATATATCATTAGGATTGCTCATTGTCTTTCTAAAACTATTATAAGCATATTCCAAACTAGTTTCTTCAAAGAAACATTCATTACATAAATCAACTATTTTACTAACATCATCAATAGTTGCAATTCTAAATTTTACTTCCATTTTTACTACCCTTTCTCTCTTGATTTACTGCAATCAAAAATAATATAAAACATAATATTCCAAAACTACATACTACAACTGATAAAATATAGTTTTTACTTTCTACTAAAGTCAAAACCAATTCAACTATTCCACTTAATAGACATAAAACAAATAGTACCAAACACTTGCTATTCATAACACACTCCTCTACTTTTATAAGTATATCATAAATTTAAAATAAAAAGTAGAACTTTACGTCCTACTTTACACTAACAATACTTAATTTATTGTCTTCATGAACTATTATCAAAGATGCATTTTTAGGATAATCTAAATCTTTTTCATAAGATATAGTAAGATCAACATAATATGCTTTTGCGTCAGTTACTAAAGAAGAAGTATATAACTTTGAAGTTATATTATCAACAGTAACGTGACTAACTACTGGTAATTCTTGTTTTCTATCACCATAAATATTACTTTCTACATATTTATAAATTGTATTTTTAGCTTGGATTTTAAATTCATTTTGCTTATCAGAATAAATATACTGAATACCTCCAACATCATTCTTACTAAGTGCATTATCAAGCGAATAAAAATCAGCTGCAAATATAATAGATATATAAGTAGCATACTTTTCTCCATCAACTATATCTGATGATAAAACATCTTTTAATTTAGAAAAATTAGAAGAAACTAACTTTGAATCATTATCATTTAAAGTATACCCATAGTCTTCTATTTCATTTAAAACTTTTACACCTTTAGTATTACCTTTTAAACTATTATAAATATCACACAAACAATAGATCAAAATACCAAAAATTATAAAGCAAAATAAAGTAACTATAGGCCAAGTTTTTAATCTTCTAACCTTCTTTGTCATTTATTAATTCCCCTTTTTTAATATTATCGCTTTCTTCTTTTATTAAATTATGAACAATAATAGAATCTGATATAGATATAAGTTTATCAGCATATTCATTATTCTTATTAATATATTCCGCACTAACAGTCGCATTACTATCTAAAAGTAATCCTTCATCTTTACTTCGACTATAATACATTTTGTTAGTTAACCAGTTTCCATCTGGAAATACAACTACATTTTCTTCATCTTCTCCAAGTGAGAAAATATCTTTACCTAAAGCATAATCACTATGAATACCAAGCATATTTCCAAGTGTTGGTAAAATATCTATCATACCCATTGCTGTATCAACTTCACCTTTTACACTAGAATCTTTTGTCCATATGATTAATGGAACACTGCGGTTAAGCTCATATTGATAATAATCAACTTTTACATAATCAGGATCATTTTCATCTTTTATACTATCAGTATAAGGATCATAATTATAAAATCTATTGTATTCACTTTTCTTTAACTTAGCATCATGATCACCATATATAACTAAAACAGTGTTATCAAGTAAACCAGCATTATCTAATTCATCGATAAATTCACCTAATGCTTCATCAGCATAATGAGCACTTTTAAAATAATATCCTAATTTAGTACCTTCCATATAAGGAGCTACTTTAGATACAGTAGTACCATTTTCTTCTACAGTATAGTGATATGTAACATCAAAATCACTATAAGCCTCACCTTTTGAATTAAATGGTGTATGATTTGATAACATTATCATAGTTCCATAAAACTTAGAATGTTCATTTTTAATTGTTTTTAAAATATCTGTAGATTGTCTAAAGAATGATTTATCAGATAAACCTAATCCTACAGTTTCATCTATATTATAATCTTTTTTATAACAATAAAAATTATCATATCCTAAAGATTTATGAGCTGCCTGTCTATTCCAGAAAGTACAGTTATTACCATGCATACTAAATACATAATATCCTTCATTTTTAAGCAATTTTTGAATAGTTGTATAATCTCTATCATAATAATCAACAAAGACAGTACCACTACTTGCAGGAAGAAGACTAGTTGCATAAGTGAATTCAGAATCACTTGATGTTCCAACACTTTCTTCTGCATAGAAATTAGTAAAATATAATCCTTCAGATGCTAATTTTCTTAAATTAGGAGTAACATACTCACCATTAAATGATGTATCAAGTAAATAATCTTGCATACTTTCAGCATGTATCGCTATAACATTTTTTCCCTTAAATATATTTGTATAATTATTAGTTTTAGCTTCTTCCTTATTAGAATAAAATTCACGGAAAGCTTTTGCTGATTTATCATATCCAAATAAAGGATTGATAGTAGATTTTAAAGTAGCGAATAAATCATTAAATTGATATGTATAAGTACCAAATTTTTGAATAATTAAATTACGATTCCATTGTTTATCAAGTCTTCCAATATCAGTTGAAGATAATGTAGAAACAAAGAAACCTAAAACGATAAGTCCAACAACCATAGTATTAAGTAAACGTTCTTTTCCAACCTCTACTTTACTAACTTTTTCATAATAATTTTTTCTTTTTAAATATCTATTAACAAAAAGCATCGCAACTATTTGAAATAAATATATAAAGTCTTTCTTCTCCATTACATTTTCAACAACTGCATCACTTACTCCACCTAATTGTGAAGCACTTTTAAGCAATGAAAAAGAAACAAAAGACAAATAGTTATTATAATATACAGAGTTAACAACACAAATTAATGTAAAAATAATAGACCATGTCATAAAATACTTAAATTGATGTTTAGGTTTAATTAAATACCCAAAACAACCTATAAGTAAAATAACAGCCAAATCAGCTAAAACAGGACTGATTTCAAAAACATTTTTAACAGTTACAAATCTAAGTAAACTTGCATTAATTAATGAAGTAATTACAAAAGTAAAAAACAATACATTTGTTTTTGAATAACCCCACATTTGTTTAAAAAATTGTTTGAACCATATTTCTAATTTTTCTAAGCTTAATTTAAATAAATTCTTCTTCTTTTCCAAGATTACCACCTCTAAGCATTAATAGTATAACACGCAAAATAATAAATTTCAATTTTTATTATAAGGATTATAAAAATCAGGAACCTCTCCTCCTATTATTTTCATAACAATAGGAATATTAGTAGAAGCATCAACATTTGAAGTAGCAAAAGGAAGTAATACTTTCATTTTAACATTAACATAAACAATGACTTTGAAAAATACATTATTAATACCATAATTAGTAATAGATGTTTTTATATCAGTTTCAACATCTCCAATTAAACTTATTCTAACGGGAATTTTTGGACCTAAATTAGCTAAAAGAGAATTAGAAAAAACAACACCACTTGGTATCTCACAAATTATTCCTTGTTTCAATTTATGAATATCATAGTTACTAAAAATAGTATCAGATACACCTAAAGAATCTATGTCACCATCTTCTACTTTTTCAATATATTCTTGAACATAATTTGTAATCATATTTAATAATTTATTAGCATATATCGGATTAACATCAACTTCTTTTATAACACCATTAGAATCCTTACTTGTAACAACTAAGCTATTAACATCCATATTATGAAAAACTTCACCATTTACAGCTTGAGTAATAAGTAAGGTTGCTAACTTAGTAGCTTTACTTTCAGCATAACTTAACATAACAGGAGTCATCTTCTTAGAAAAAAAATTAATAAGTAAGAAAAATAGAATAAAAAATAAAATTAAAATAAAATATATTTTATTTTTCTTATTTCTTTTTTTTAGTCTAATTCTCATATAACCACCTATAAAATTATATGAAAATCAAATTAAAAATAACAAAATCAATTTTTTAATAACTTTAAAAATACTAATAACTATACTTTATTTTAATTTGATCAAAATATTAATTTATATAAAAAGACAAATTACTTTGTCTTTTTTATAATATTAGTTTGCAAATACTAAACGAAATGAAATGTATTCTCTAATGTCCCAGTTTCACGAACAAAGTTAGAAGGTCCAGCCATAACACCATGATCATTGCCACCACCACGATAGAACCAAGGATAAGTAGACGATACAAAATTTATATAGCAAAAAGTTAAATATAATAATATTTATTTCACTATATACACACTAACAGTAGGTTTTACATATACGTATCCATTATATTCTTCAATCCAGCACGGAACTGTAATTTTCAATGTTTGATTGTCTATACTTTTTGATACATATCCCATAGCATATTCACCTAGTCCACCTGCTGTGCTTTCTGCTTGAAAGAGAATACTATCAAGTGTAATAAATACATTATCTACCGTAATGTCACTATAGTTTGATATATCAAAATTTTTTGTCATATAACTTGGCGGTCTATTGCTAGAACTACTAGCTGTAAATGTTCCCAATTTTATAACTTTATTACCTAAATTACTACTCTCGCTATATACCTTTGAGTTTTGGTCATAGTATCCAGCTGTTGGTATTGTTAAATATGTGTTATTATCATCTGATGATACCGCACTTGCTTTTACTGTAGTCCCTGCTTTATTCGTCATTGTTCCTGTAATCTTGCTTCCATTGACATATGCTGTTTTACCCTTTAATATCTGTGCTGCTGTTGCTGTTGCTGATGTTTGACTTGCTAAACTATTTGCGGTTACTTTTCCTGTTCCATCATGATAACCTTTTGGTATTGTATAACTTCCTCCTGCCGCTAATGCCTTACTTACACTTCCATTATTCGCCATTGTTCCTGTTACTTCTTTTCCTTTAACTAATACTTTCTTCCCTGTTAATATATTAGCTGCTGATGCATCTCCTTTGGCTAATAAATTATTATAATTTGTATATAGTTCATTTAATGCTCCTTCTACTGTTGTTACACTACTATTACTATTACTATATAATACTCCATTTGATGGTACACTGG
>CAKPMN010000015.1 GCA_934168005.1 uncultured Bacilli bacterium
GAATGGACTTGAACCATCGACCTCACGCTTATCAGGCGTGCGCTCTAACCAGCTGAGCTACAAGCCCATTAAATTTTTTGTTACTACTAAAGTATATATTATTTTTTTTATTTTGACAATACTTTTTTTACATTTTAAACATTTTTTAATAAAAAACAATAATATAAATATAATAACAAAATTAATTAGACTTGTATAAAAAACACTCATTGTCATGAGAATATATCACTCCTATAGCCTGCAGATAGGAATATATAATAGTGCTACCAACAAATCTCATTCCCCTTTTTTTCAAATCAGCAGATAGCGTGTCAGATAAACTATTGACTGTTTTATCATTTTCATAAATTATCTTACCATGTGTAAATGACTTAATATAATTATAAAAAGAACCATATTCATTTTGAATTTCTTTAAAAATATTACTATTACCTATTGTAGATTTTATTTTTAACTTATTTCTAATAATATCTTTGTTACAAAGTAATTCATTAATCTTAGCTTCATCATAATGGCATATCTTATCTATATCAAAATTATCAAAAGCTTCTTTAAAATACTTTCTTTTGTTTAAAATGCACTCCCAAGAAAGGCCAGCTTGAAAGGTTTCAAGTATCAACATCTCAAACAAATAATTATCATCAGTATTAATTATTCCCCATTCATAATCATGATATTCAACATATTTAATATTATTTAAATTACACCACTTACATCTTTTCATAATAATCATTCCTTATACTTAGAAATATCTATTCCTTCAAGTCTTAATAAAGCTATTTTATTTTTAAAATCTCCTCCATAGCCTACCAACCTATGATTTTTGCCAACGCTCTATGACATGGAATAATAATGCAAATTGGATTGGCACCAACCGCACCGCCAACCACCTAGGAAGACATTTTATTAATGTTCCTTGAAAAAGCAATTTCTGAAGCAATATCGCCATAAGTAATAACTTCGCCATACTTAATATTATTCATTATATCAATAACTTTTTGTCTAAAGAAAGTTGTATCTATCTTGTATGGAGGGACAAAATCTGGAATAGAACCACTAAAATAAATATCAAGCCATCTAGATGTTTCTTTAAAAATATCTAAATCTGCAAATTCATAAACATCACCATGTTTTAAACTATCACTAGAATTAACAAACCATAAACCAGTTAAATAAATACCATCACTGCTCATCATAATAGAGGCAAAATCATAACTAGTTTCATAAAAAACCTATATTCCATAATTTACACCATTAATCATTTTTAACTTTTTCCTTGAAATGACTGATTTTTTTACTATAAGAATCAAGTAACGATCTATAATACCTTTCAGTATCATCAACATTTTTACTATACATATATTTATAAAATCTTGCATCATATTCATTAGTATATTCCTTTTTACTTATTGAATAATGATAAACATTTTTATCCTCTAATTTAAAGTAAATATAATCATATATACCATATCTTTCGTCTTCATCAAAATTCGGATCATCAAAACATTCCATTTCTTCTTGTGCAACTAAAATCTCATCATATTTTTTAGAAAGAAGTACATATGAAGCCTTATCAGATACACCATTCATAAAGGAAAATAAAAAATAATTCAATGTACTTTTAAGAGTAACTATATCATCTTCTTCATCTTCATCAATACTCTTACCTACAGCTTCTCTTATATATCTTATAGTTTCAATCAGCGCCTCTTTTGAAATAGATTCATTATAGCCACTTAAGAAAAATTCAAATACATTCATATCTTTCTTTATTGCATTATACCACTCTAAAAAAAATTCATTTTTTCCAACTTCAGAAGCATAACAATCTTTAGTAAATATTCCCATAACCATACCACCCATCACTTATTAAATATTATTATAATAAATATAAATAATTAATTCAACAAAAAAGGTCATTAAAAACCTAATGACCAAACTAATTTTAAATAATTAAACCTATTTATCAGTCCAATTTATATTACAAAATCCATCATGCTCTTTAAAATAATCATCTATATGCGCAACTACCTCATTTGCATCTTCATACATAGAAATATCTATATGATTACTAATCCAAGCATCTCCTCCACTATAAAGAATTTGAAAATTCTTGTTATATTGAGCAGAATATAAATATTCTTGATCATCCAAATTGCATGACAAAGATACTTCTCCAGAAACATTTCTATCAGTAGAAGTAAATGAAATAGTAAATAATATAAATGAAGCTATAATAAATACAACAAATAGTATCATACATATTCCAATCACTTTTAATATTTTTATTATAATACCAGCTAGCTTTTCTGTATTACTAACCTTTTCTACTAATAAATTGTTCAAATCATTACATACAAGTTCATCCAAACTAATATTAAATATTTTTGAAAGTGTTTTTGCCTGATTAATATCAGGAGCAGTTTCAGAAAGTTCCCATTTAGATATAGTTTGTCTAGTAACTCCAACTTTGTCAGCCAAATCCTCCTGAGAAAAATTATTTTTCTTTCTTAAACTAGATATTTTATCACCTAAATTCATACAAATTCTCCTTTCATAAAAATACTAACAAATTTTGAAATACATATTCTACCAATATACAATGGAAATTACGCAAAATTTCTTAACATAGTGATTATTTTACCTTTACTCCAAACATATTTACTATATTTGGACACTGAAACATATTAATAATAATCCCATCTAATGCTTTTTGATCAAATATTATTCCATCTATATCACACGTTGAAAAATCTACATCAGTTAAATGGATTCTTAAAAATTCAGCTTTATAAAATTTTACATCATTAAATTCAACATTTTTTATATTACATTCACTAAATCTAGCTTCATTAAAAATACTACTATTTATTCTTAAATTATTTATTATAGAAACAGAAAAATTAACATACTCACAATTACAATTATTAAAGCTAACAT
This sequence comes from uncultured Bacilli bacterium, assembly GCA_934168005.1. Taxonomy (GTDB): domain Bacteria; phylum Bacillota_I; class Bacilli_A; order RF39; family UBA660; genus CATOJL01. Next base: position 2,941 of record CAKPMN010000015.1, read on the forward strand.
CTTTCAAATTACTTTCTATAAAACTAGAACCTATCATTTTACAATCTTCAAAACTAACCCTTGTAAGCATCTTTTTATCAAAGCTTTTATTTGAAAGATTACAATTTTTAAATTCAACATCAATTAAATCAACATCTTCTAAATTTATTTTACTAAAATCAATGTTTTCAAATATACAGCTATCAAAAGTAACTGATTTTATATATAATTCTTCACTAATATTCTCATTAAAAATTGCATTTAAAAATTCACAATCATTTATACAATCAACTATCTTTTTAGAAATACAATTACCAAGTTTAGGTTTATTAAATTTCATAATACCACCTTTTTCATTATATCAAAAATCCAAGATAATCCTACCTTAGATTTTCAAACAATTATTAAACTATATAATATATTTTTTAAGTATCGGAATATTGCTAATTACAAAAGATATGAAATAAGATATAGCTAAAATACTTATCGATAATATAGGAATAAAAATTAAAGGATTATACGTAAATGTCGTTATATTTAAAAATTTGTAACCTTGTTCAAAAACAAACATATGAACAAGATAAACACCAAAACTCAATATAGATAACTTAGATATTATTTTTGATAAAATATTATATTTAAATTTAATATTCTTAAATAATTCAAATACACCAGTAGCTACAAATAACACATTTAATCTCATATATTCGTAATATACAGTTACAGGTCTTCCAGATTTAAGCGACAAATATTTTGTAATTGTAATTGTAAATAATAAACCTAGTATTCCAAGTATATAAATAAGTTTTCTTTGATAATTACTATGTTTTTTTAAAGAAAGATAATACCCAAGCATAAAGTAAAATGAATAACCAAGTACCATACTCATATTCATATTATCTAAATTATAACTGAAAGCCTTTACTAAAGATGTAGCACCTTTTCCACCAAAGCTATTCATCAAACATAATAACTCCGGTATTAATATCCAAAAAACAAAAGATAATAGTAAATAATATTCACAGATTCTTTTATTTTCAATTATCTTTTTCATAAATGGAATAAACATATATAATCCAATTATCATAGTTATAAACCATAAATGATTGTGATTTGTAAGTAATAATGAAAATTGATTTAAAAAACCAGAACTAAAAAGACTTTGTATTTGTTTAATGGGACTATCACCCATAAACAAAAAATATATAAATTTCCAAAATATAAAAGCTGTAAATAATCTTAGTATATATTTTTTATATATCATACTAAAAGGTACATTTCTATTCAAAAATATTGCTCCACTTATCATAACAAAAATAGGAACGCAAAATCTCATTATACTGTCAAATAAATTAAATACCTGCCAATTATATGTATTTACATCTACTTTATAGAAAAACTCTGCAGAAACATGTAAAACTATTACACCTAACGTCGCTAAAACCCTTAAATAATCAAAATACAGCACTCTCTTTCTTTCCATACTATTCTCCTTATACCTGACTTTTATATTATATCATAGATAGTACAATTCAAAATTTTTTTAAACAAAAACTAAGATACGAAATATCTTAGTTTTATCAAAATTATTTATTCTTCTTTGCTTTAATTGCAGCTTGTGCAACTGCTTCCTTCGGAATGGTGATATTTGTACTATTTTTAGTACTTTTTTATACTTTAAGCATTCCTTCTATTACAACTGTATATACTAAATATTTATTTGGTATTAATAAAACTAAAATGATTTATTTTCTTATTAATTTTATTACTTTACTATTATCATGTTTAATTCCATATGATTTGATTATATCTTCATAATCTTCAACTGTATAAAAAATCTCATCATAATTACTTGGTGTTACAAATTCAGCATCAGTTTTTTCTACCAATTCATTATTAACTAAATACATTTCTTCATCAGTTAAAGATACTACTCTTGCTATTTTTAATTCTCCGTTATTAATTAATAGTGGATTATAATTATACTCATCAGCACTTGGTAACTCTTGCAATTTAACAAATTCTTCATTAGTTACTGAATATACAATGTAATTACAAGAATCAAATACATCTATTATTCCATATAATGAACTATTTATTTTTTTGCATTTATTATCTTTTAAGCGAATAACTCTTTGTTCTTTTGATAAATTATTAGCTATTAAATCTTGTGTACAATTTTCTATTTCTGATTCCAATTTATCATAATAATCAGCTGTCTTATTAAATTCATCTTTAATTTCTTGATGTTTTGTTTTGTAAGTTTCAATTGGCATATATACAAATTTTTGTACAAGAAGATCTTCGTTTTTTTGTTTTTTAACAACCTTAGCTTCATCAAAACTATCAAACAAAGTATCTGTTTTTATACTATTGATACAATTTCCATGTATTAAATTAAATGAAGGCTCATCCTTGTGCCAAGTATTAAATTCTCCTTTACTGAATGGACAAACAACTTGATATTCTGTTATAACTGTTCCATCAATACTATATTTTTTGTTTTCTCCTATTAAGTAGCATTTTGAAACAATATAATATACAGTTCCATATTCTCTTTCTAACTCATGTATTCCATGTGACCATCCAACTTGTTCAATCATCGGAATAACTGTATATTTAATTGGATAATTATTTTTCATATAAGCCCTCCTTTTTCATTATATCACAAAAAAGACTAGTTTCACCTAGTCTTTTTCGTTTTGTTAATTATTCTTTGCTTTAATTGCAGCTTGTGCAGCAGCAAGTCTTGCAACTGGAACTCTAAATGGTGAACAAGATACATAATCAAGTCCTACATTGTGATAGAACTCTATTGATTTAGGATCTCCACCAGTTTCTCCACATACACCTAAATGAATGTCAGGTCTAGTAGATTTACCACCTTTAACAGCCATTTCTATTAATTTTCCAACACCTTTTTGATCAAGGGTCTTGAATGGATCTTCTTCGTAGATCTTCTTATCATAATATGCAGGTAAGAATTTTCCAGCATCATCTCTTGAGAATCCAAATGTCATCTGAGTTAAATCATTAGTACCAAATGAGAAGAATTCAGCTTCTTTTGCTATTTCATCTGCAGTTATTGCAGCTCTTGGTATTTCAATCATAGTTCCAACTTGATATTTAAGTTCAATACCAGATGAAGCTATTTCTTGATCAGCTGTTTCAACTACTATATCTTTAACATATTTTAATTCTTTTACTTCCCCAGTCAATGGAATCATAATTTCAGGAACAACTTTCCATTCTGGATGTTTTTTCTTAGTATTAATTGCAGCTCTAATTACTGCTCTTGTTTGCATTCTAGCAATTTCAGGATAAGTAACCGCTAAACGACAACCACGGTGACCCATCATAGGATTAAATTCATGTAATGCTGCTATAAATGCTTTAATTGTTTCAACTGACTTTCCTTGGGCATCAGCTAATTTTTTTATATCTTCTTCTGTTTGAGGAACGAACTCATGTAAAGGTGGATCCAAATAACGAATTACAACAGAATCCCCTTCAAGTGCTTCATATAGTGCTTCAAAATCACTTTGTTGATAAGGTAATATTTTTTCAAGTGCTGCTTCTCTTTCTTCTACAGTATCAGAGCAAATCATTTCCCTAAATGCTGCTATTCTATCTTCTTCAAAGAACATATGCTCAGTTCTACATAATCCAATTCCTTCAGCGCCTAATTCATGTGCTTTTTTGGCATCTCTTGGTGTATCAGCATTAGTTCTAACTTTTAATGTTCTGTACTTATCAGCCCATGACATAACTCTTCCAAATTCGCCTGTTATTTTAGCATCTACTGTTGGAATTATACCATCATATATAGCACCTGTTGTTCCATCTATTGAAATATAATCTCCTTCATGGAATGTTTTTCCGGCTAATGTGAATTGTTTATTTTCTTCATCCATAACAATATCACCACAACCAGATACACAACAAGTACCCATACCACGAGCAACTACAGCAGCATGAGATGTCATACCACCACGAACAGTCAAAATACCTTGACTAGCTTTCATACCAGTAATATCCTCAGGAGATGTTTCAAGTCTAACTAAAACAACTTTTTCACCCTTGCCACCTATACCTAGTACTTCAGCATCATTAGCAGTAAATACAATCTTACCACAAGCAGCTCCAGGTGAAGCTCCAAGTCCTTTACCAATTGGTGTTACTTCACTAATAGCTTTATCATCAAATTGAGGATGTAACAATGTATCCAAGTTTCTTGGATCAATCATTTCAACTGCTTCTTCTTCTGTACGCATACCCTCATCAACTAAATCACAAGCTATTTTTAAAGCAGCCTTAGCTGTACGTTTACCATTTCTAGTTTGTAACATATAAAGTTTACCATGTTCAACAGTAAATTCCATATCTTGCATATCTCTATAATGAGATTCTAGTGTAGCACATACTTCTTTAAATTGAGCAAATGCTTCTGGGAATTTAGCTTCCATCTCGGAAATATGCATTGGAGTTCTAACACCTGCAACAACATCTTCACCTTGAGCATTTGTTAAGAATTCTCCAAATAATCCTTTTTCACCAGTAGCAGGATCACGAGTAAATGCAACACCTGTTCCACAATCATCTCCCATATTACCAAATGCCATTGATTGAACATTAACAGCAGTTCCCCAAGAATAAGGAATATCATTATCTCTTCTATAAACATTTGCTCTTGGATTATCCCATGAACGGAATACAGCTTTAATAGCACCCATTAATTGTTCTTTTGGATCAGTAGGAAATTCACTACCTATTTTTGTTTTATACTCTTCTTTAAACTCTCTAGCTAATTCTTTTAAATCAGAAGCAGTAAGTTCAACATCTAGTTTAACATTCTTCTCCTTCTTCATTTTATCAATTAACTCTTCAAAATACTTCTTACCAACTTCCATAACAACATCAGAATACATTTGAATAAATCTTCTATAGCAGTCCCAAGCCCATCTTTCATTACCGCTTTTTTCTGCTAAAACCTTAACAACATCCTCATTTAAACCTAAGTTTAAAATTGTATCCATCATACCAGGCATAGAAGCTCTAGCACCAGATCTAACAGAAACCAATAATGGATTTTCAGTATCTCCAAATTTTTTTCCTGTTATTTCTTCCATTTTTCCAATGTACTCATCAATTTGTGATCTTATTTCATCATTTATTTCTTTTCCATCTTCGTAATATTTTGTACAAGCCTCAGTTGTAATTGTAAATCCTTGAGGTACTGGAAGTCCAATATTAGTCATTTCAGCTAAATTGGCACCTTTACCACCAAGTAGATTTCGCATATCAGCATTACCTTCTGTAAACAAATATACATACTTTGTCATATTTAATCCTCCTTTATGTTATCCATCCTCATTATAACAAATTAAAAAAATCCTTTCAATTAAAAGACTTAAAAAAACAAAAAAAGTACTATAAGTACTTTTCCTCTCAGTAGCAGAGCTTATCACACCAAATCGATACGATATGATTTTATAATCAAAATATTAACAGGACAATTAATAAATTTGAGAAAATTTGATGTGATAAATTCTGCTACTGATATTTAATTATTTTATTTCATCATTAGAAAATTCAAATATAGAAGTAAATTCATCTATTTTCCACTTTCCATTTTCTTTAACTAAAACAAAAGGTTTATTGATAGTATAATAATATTTTTCATCTTCACATAAACCATTAATCTGATGAGAGACTTCACAAAATTTTGAATGAGCCTTAAATTTTATTTTATTTTTAGAAGAATAACTAACAGTAAAAGTTGTTCCAAAATAACCAGAAATACCTCTACCAATTTCTTTTATATAAATGTCATCATTTTGTTTATATACTTCTAAAAAATTATCAGCTAATGATTTTCCTTTACTTGAAAATAATTTATTAACATAATCATCATAATTATCTATTTTATAGTACCAATTAACTAAATTTCCATTACTTCTTTCAATGTGAATTTCTTGATTATCTTTATCTTTAGAATATACTAGCCCTTCGCCAGAAAAATATAACTGATATGCTTTTTCATACAATTCACTAGCTTTTTTAATTTGTCTTTTCTGTGTATTTTTTATATAGATAAAAACATATAAGGAAAGAAAGAGAAGAAAAACAACAATTATAATAGTTTTTATGTTTTTCTTCGTAACAAAGAGTTTGATATTATTTTTCATATTAAGCTCCTAAATATGTTATTCTAGCATATCCATTACCTAAATTACCTGTCATAGTTCCACTACCAGAATAATTAGGCATTCCTGTTGAAGAAGATGAAACTGTTGTAGTCCAACTATATCCTCTACCATCTATCATTTCAGTATTAGTAAAGATAAAGTTAGTCCATGAATATGAATCAGCTTTTGATGAAGCAGTAGATTTTAAAGGTGTTCCACTAGAATTAATTCCTATACAGCCATTATGTCCTGAAATGTAACTAGATCCACCAGCTGCTGAAGTCCAACCAACAGAGTCAGTATAACCGCCACCTCCACCGCCATACCAGCCAGATCCACCTCCTGGACTATGGTAATATGCGCCTGTTCCACCAAAACCAAATCCACCATCATTTCCACTATGATTTAAAGGTGAGGCAACTCTATATGTTCCTTTTCCACCAGCTATTTGTGTTCCGCCTTGTGAAGTATTGTCATATATAGTAAGGCTATCTTTGTATCTTCCTTCATAACCTTTAAGTCCGCCTCCACTTGCTCCATAATTCCATGAGCCAGTATAACCAACTCCGCCTCCGCCGGCTGCGACCATGATTCTTGATTTTAAAGAATCATTTTCATTCCAAGTAGTAAGCGAATCAGTAGAAACTGTTCTAATATCTGTAGAGCCGCCTCCTCCTAAGCCAAAAGTGTTTGTATCGTGGAAAGTACCGTCACCTCCACCATTCCATCCACCTTGTGAATAATAAGTTGTATCGCCTGTCCAACCACTTGCAGTAAAATGAGTGTACCCACCATGGCCACCTACATATACATACAATTTTGTTCCTTTAGTAAGTTGAATTCTTCCTGATGTATAAGATCCTAAGCCAGCAAAAGCATTTTGTGAATATGTGTAATATCCACCACTTGCTCCCCATAATTGAATATAATAATAACCTGTTTTAGGAGCAGTAAATACTTGATATTTTCCTGCATAATCATATGTCCATTCAACTTGATCTTCTTGTGGTTCTATAGAAGAATCACGATTTTTTAAAACTATTTTAGCAGAACCATTACCTTTATTTGAAGCAGATTTCATTGTAGCATTAGTAAAATAATATCCACTATAATGATATTCATCTCCTGTCATAGTAACTTTTGAAGTTGTACTAGATTCTGTAATAGAAGAGCATCCTTCATATCCTGATATATAACTTGATCCACCTGAAGCCGCTATATAGTTATCAATCTTATTATGTCCGCCTCCGCCGCCTCCATAATATCCACTTCCACCACCTGATGAATAATAAAATGATCCTTTACCACCTTGTCCAAAGCTTCCATCTTCACCTGTATGCTTTGAAATATCAGCACGGAATGCAGCTAAACCTCCTGCAACTTGTGATCCACCAGTTGAGCCATTAAAGTACCAAGCAGCATCATCAGCATATTTACCAGATATACCAACTAAAGTTCCACCGCCTCCACCATAAGACCACTTTCCCTGATATTCTGAACCAGCTCCACCTGCTGCAACCATAATACGAGATTTTAAACTATTAAAATCCTTATAGTTTCCAGAGACAAGCCTAATGTCAGTTGCGCCGCCTCCACCTAAACCAAAATTACTTGTAGATCCATATGATCCATTTCCGCCTCCATTATATCCTCCTGAACTTATATACTTTCCAGAAGCAAGTTCAGCATTTACAGAAGTGTCATTGTTTCCATTTCCACCATGACCTCCTACATATATATATAGTTTTGTTCCTTCCGTTAAATATATATCTCCAGTTGTTGTTGCACCTTTTCCAGCATATTGCTGTGTACTATTATCATAATATCCACCTTCAGCACCATTTAGAGTAACTGAATAAGTTCCTGAAACTGGAGCTGTAAATTCTTGATAATTTTTAGAAAAAGTAAAGTTCCATTCATTTTCTGTTGATTTTACATAATTTGAAATAGTATCTTTATCTTTTTCAGTTGTACTAACTAAAGTAATAATAGCTTTACCATTTCCAATAGTTTCATTTTTATCCATTGAACCTTCAGTAAAGTAATAGCCACTATAGTGATATGCGCTACCAGTATGAATAATATTACTTTCTGTTGAACTTTCTTTTATCGAATTGCATCCACTATAACCAGATATATAAGATGAACCACCAGCTCCTGATATATAATTAGTAGAATTATTGTGTCCACCGCCGCCGCCTCCATAATATCCACCGCCACCACCAGATGAATAATAATATGAACCATTTCCACCTTTTCCAAAGCTTCCACTTTTTCCTATATGATTTTGATTAGATAGCCCATGAATTGTACCAGTACCACCAATAGTTTGAGATCCTCCAACAGAACTATTAACATGAATAGTAGTGTCAGTACTATAATGACCGGATTCACCAACTAAGCCACCAGCTGATCCACCATATGAATGCTTACCACTGTATTCAGTGCCGGCTCCACCTCCTGCTACCATTATTCTTGATTTTAATGAATCAAAATCATCAGTATCCCCTGATACTATTCTAATATCAGTTGCTCCTCCACCGCCATTTCCAAAATTATTTGTAGAACCATAGGAACCGTTGCCACCACCGTTATATCCACCTGAGCTTATATAATTAGTTGGAGAAGCACCGTTTAACATGGCACTATAATATCCATCAGAACCTTTTCCACCTACATATACATATAATTTTGTTCCAGCATTTAGATATATTTTACCTGATGTTTGAGCACCTTTTCCTGCGTATGAACTAATACTATAATGGTATGCTCCACCACTTGCTCCATATAAATCTATTTCATATGTTCCAGACACTGGAGCTGTAAAATATTGATACTTACCTGCGTAATCATAAGTCCATACCTTATCATTATTTTTTCTATTATTTGTAATGGTTTCAGTTGAAACTGTTTTTTCTTCTACTAAAGTGATAACAGCTTTACCATTTCCTTCTTGAACACCAGATTTCATTGATGTATCAGTAAAATAATATCCACTATAATGGTATGCGCTTCCTGTATAATCTATATTATTTTCCGTTGAGGATTCAACAATTGAATTACATCCTTCATATCCACTTATGTAACTAGATCCGCCACCTCCGGTTATATATCCATCATTATAATTATGTCCACCGCCGCCGCCTCCGAAGTATCCACCGCCGCCTCCTGATGAATTATTGTAAGCTCCATCCCCGCCTTGACCAAAACTTCCGTTCTTACCACTATTATTTGTACTACCTGTATCAGTTAATCCCCAATAGAATCTAACTCCTTGGCCACCTAATGTCTGTGTTGCGCCATTTAAAGCATTAAGAAAGTCAATATTCGTTGTTTTACGGTTTCCTGAATTACCAGTTAATCCACCACCGCTTGCTCCATAATAATATTCTTGATTATCGCCAGAACGAGTTGAAACAACCCCGCTTCCGCCGGCTGCGACCATAATTCTTGATTTTAGTCCTTCGAAACTTTTAGCATTTCCACTAACTAATCTAACATCAGTGGCTCCGCCTCCACCATTTCCCCAAGTAGAAGTATTATTAAATGTGCCATTCCCGCCTCCATTATATCCTCCCTTGGAGTAATATGTTGAATATCCTGTCCAGCCTGATGCATCATAATAGCCATCTCCGCCTTTTCCACCTACATATACATATAAAGAAGTACCTTTATTTAAATAAATTACACCTTCTGTATAACCGCCTTTTCCTTCATATGCTTTTAAAGAATAGTGTGATGCTCCTCCGCTTGCTCCATATAATTGAACTTTATATTCACCAGAAACTGGAGCTGTAAATGTCTGATAATTTCCATTATATTCATAAGTCCATACTTTATTGTAATCAAATTTTCTATTTTCCATAGTATCATCTGATTGTTTACTACGATCTATAAGAGTAAATATTGCTTTACCATTTCCTTCATTTATACCATCTGACATTTTTGTATTTATATAGTAATAACCACTATAATGATATGAAGCCCCAGACATATTAATTTTAGAAACAGTGCTATCTTCACTTATTGAATTGCATCCAGCATGACCTGATATATAGCTAGATCCACCGCCTCCAGTTATATATCCATCATTATAATTATGTCCGCCACCTCCACCGCCATAATATCCGCCACCTCCACCTGATGAATTAAGGTAAGCTCCATCTCCACCTTGACCAAAGCTTCCATCTTCACCAGTATATTTACTATCATCAGCTCTGAATACAGCTTCTCCACCGCTTGATTGAGTACCATAGTTTTGAGCATTAAAATATGTTAAAGAAACATCTTTTATATGTCCAGCTATTCCGTTTAATCCACCACCATCACCACCGTAATGAAGTTCTTGTGTGCTACCTGAAAGTATTGAACCAAAACCGCCTCCACCTCCGGCTACCATTATTCTTGATTTTAAGCTATCAAATCCAAATACAGAACCATTAACTAGTCTTACATCTGTTGCTCCGCCACCTCCATTCCCCCAATTGGAATTATTATAATATGTGCCATTTCCGCCTCCATTATATCCTCCTTTTGAGTAATATGTTGAATATCCTGTCCAGCCTGATGAAGTAGCATAACCATCTCCGCCTTTTCCGCCCACATATACATACAAAGTTGTTCCTTCTTTCAAATATATATTTCCTTCTGTATATGCTCCTTTTCCTTCATAATTTTTTAAACTATAGTGTGAAGCTCCACCACTTGCACCATATAGTTGCATTCTATAAGTACCAGAAACTGGAACAACGAATTTCTGATAATTTCCACTATATCCATATGTCCAAGTAGTTTCGCTATCTTTTTGTAATTCTGCTACTTTTTCAGATGTTCTAACTTCTATTGATTTTAAAGTTATTTTAGCAGAACCATTTCCACTATTAATGTCTCCTTCCATTAATCCATCTTTGAAATAATAACTTTTTTTAGTTGTTGAATTGTTTCCGTCAGCAACAGAAATAGCATAATGATAAGCACTTCCAGACATAATAATATTATTTTCTGTACTTTCTTCAGCTATAGAATTACATCCATCATAGCCTGAAATGTAACTAGATCCGCCACCTCCAGCTATATATCCATCATTATAATTATGTCCGCCGCCTCCGCCACCGAAATAACCGCTTCCACCACCTGATGTAAAATTATATGAACCGTTTCCACCTTTTCCGAAACTTCCACCAGAATTACTAGTATCATTAGCAGATGTAAAATGAATTACTTTTGAACCACCAGCTGACTGTGTTCCGCCGTTTGCAGCATTAAAATAAGTAAGAGTAATATTATCTCGATGACCATCTGAACCATTAAGTCCACCACCAGCTCCACCAAACAAATGGTTTGACCCATCATAACTTTTTCCACCGCCTCCTGCTGCTACCATAATTCTTGATTTTAACGAGTCAAATTCGTCCCATATTGTATCTTTAGTTGTAGGAACTATTCTTATATCAGTAGCTCCGCCACCTCCATTTCCAAAACTGCTAGTATTTCTATATGTACCATATCCACCGCCATTCCATCCACCACTACTTTTCTTAGAACCAGCAGCTAAAGTAGATGAAATATCTGAATCATAATACCCAGTACCACCTTGGCCACCTATATAAAGATATAAAGCCGTACCAGCATCTAAATATATAGTTCCTTTAGTATGAGCTCCCTTTCCACCATAAGCAGCTTGACTAGCATTATAATAACCACCTTGAGCTCCCCATAGTTCTACTTCATAAGTACCAGAAAAAGGGGCATAGAAAACTTGGTATTTTCCTGTATAATCATAAGTATATTCTATTTTGGCATTTATATCAGAACTTGCTAGATCTATCTCTCCGTTTGAAACAGGAACATAATAAAGCATTTGCCATGATTCACCAGTATAGATATATGATTTTTTTATATTCCAAATACCGTTTTCATATTGCATTACATAACTTACGCCTATCTTATTCCAATCTGAAGTAATAAAATATTCGCTGTTACGATCTTGTACTATCCATACTGTTCCTTCTTGTGGACTTTTTGGTAAAACAGAAGAAACATAATAATTTTTTACAGGTGTTGATGATATAACAGCTATATCACCTACTATATTTCCAACAACTGGAAAATCACCTAATGATTCATATGTTTTTACATTAAGAGTAACTTTATTATAAGCATATGATCCAGTATCTCCACCACCAGATCCACCTGTTCCATTTGCAATAATATAATTTAGTTTAGCTAGTATTGTATCGCAGCTACACGCTGCATCATCAAATATATTATCTGTTATTTCTAGTTTCATTTTATCTAATATTCTTTTTCTTGTATCTGTCATTGATAAAAGTCCCATGATTATTGCTAGAAATAATACTAGTAATGGGTACAATACCGCACTTACTACAAATCCTTTTTTACCCTTTTTCATTTATATCCTCCTTAAAACTTAGAAGGACATGTTAAAACAAGCGAACTCTTATTCACTTTATCATACTTAAAAACAATGTTAATTAAAACATCTTTCATCTAATATCCTTCTCTCGTAAATGATTGTCCTACAAATCACATTCTGTGATTATTAATTATATTTTATATCACGATTTGTGAGTTGTCAAGGCATACACCTCACATTTTGAGATAATGTTTAGGGGATGATACGATATGATAGGACATGTTTTAAAATACCTTAGAAAAAAGAAAGGATTAAAACAAGAAGAAATAGCAAAAATACTAAACATTAAAAGTAATGCTTTATCACAATATGAAACATCAGCGAGACAACCAACATTTGATACTATAGAAAAAATTGCTGATTTATGTGATTTTGATATTATTTTTAAGGACAGAAAGACTAATGAAAATTTTAAGGCAATTGATATTTTGAGAAAAGAAATATAAAAACGGTATTAATTAATACCGTTTTTTATTCATCTTTAATATGAGCTCTTGGATGAGCATTTAAGTATACATTTCTAAGTCTTTCATTAGAAATATGAGTATATATTTGTGTCGTAGATAAATCTTCATGTCCCAGTAGCTCTTGTACACTTCTTAAATCAGCACCATTATTCAACATATGAGTTGCAAAAGAATGTCTTAGCATATGAGGACTAATATGTATTTTACTAGCGTGTTTTTTAAGTAAATTATCTATTATAGTTCTTACCCTTCTATCATGAAGTTGACCACCAGAATCATTCAAAAACAAATATGGAGAATCTTCTTTTAAAAAGAAAGGACGAGATTTTTCTAAATAAAGATTTAATATATCTTCTAAACGTTTTCCATAAAGAACATATCTTTCTTTTGAACCTTTACCTAATATCTTAATTTTTCTTTCACTAAATGAAATATCTTTGATTTTAGTATTACAAAGTTCACTGACACGAACTCCTGTTGAATATAAAAATTCTAATATTGCCTCTTCTCTTATACCCTTTGGATTAGATAGATCAGGATAAGAAAATATTTTTTCAACTTCTTCTTCATATAAGAATTTAGGTAATTTTTTATCTTGTTTTGGATTACTTATAAATATCATAGGATTATCTTTAATGTAACCTTCTTTTAATAAATATTTATAAAAGCTTCTAAGAGAACTTATATGTCTTGAAATACTAGCTTTAGAATAATTCTTATCATATAAATAAACTAAATAATTTCTTATAATCTTATAATCAACTTCATTTAAAGAAGTAATAGTTTCAATATTAAGATATGAAAAAAAAGTATTCAAGTCATTTTCATAATTTATGACAGTATAACTAGAATATCTTTTTTCTATATTAATATAATTTAAAAACTTATTTAATAACTCTTTCACTATCTAGTGCCCATTAAATGTATTGAAGATTTAGTAACACCTTTTGGAGCATCTTCTTCTCCATACATTTCCTTATACTCATCATCATATAAGAAACTTTCTTGTTCATGATCTTCATCATCATGACTAGAAACATAAAAAGTATCATTAGGATTTGTAGGAGTATCAAGTTTATTTATAGTTTCCTTATCTTCTAAAACAAAATTATTTTTCTTCCTTAACTCTCTCATGATAAAGCGTATATAATCATAACGATATGGAGAATCAACAATATGTCTAGCCCAGTCGTCTAAAGCTATTTTATAAGTTTTATCAAAAGTATGAATGCGTGCAAAACCTATAATATTAGCAACTCTTTTTGAAAATAACCTTGGTTTATTCTCATTTTCTAAAGACTCATTATAATCAGCTTGTTCCAAATCTTTCATTGTTTCAATAATATTTGTTATCTTAGTATTTAATTCTTTTAAATTCTCAGAGCTTAATTTCTTATCTTCTTCTAATTTAGCAACTGATTCTTTTAAATCTTTTTCTAAATCACCATATTCAATTCTACTTTTGTTAACTAATTGTTGTAATCTTAAACTATCATAGTTTTTCTTTTCTTTTTGATATTGTCTTTTAAATCTATCTATATTACAGAATAATTTTCTAACATGTTCAAAAGTTTTTGAATATACAACAGGATATCTATAATATGCCCCATCAGCAGTTTTAATAAAATTTCCTTCTAAATCATGTGCCAATATTGTAACTTGTCCAGAATAATTTTCATTTTGAATTAAACTTCTAATTTGTTTAACATATTCTTTATGAGCCAATACATATTCTGTAATTTGATCTTTAAAAGCTCTCCTTATATCTTTTGAATTTTTATAATTTTCAACTATAAAATCATCTAAATCCTCAGAAAGTGCAGTCTTTAAAATCAAAGGTTCACAGTTATTACCAATAATAAAACATAAACTTCTCTTTAAAGAGTAATCATTATTATCATCTTTTACACTTTCTTCTTTTTGTTTTTCTTCGCGTCTTATTCTTTCTGCTTCTACTTCTTTTTCATTGCGTTTATTCTTACATTCTAAATTAAAAGAAATAGCCTCTCTAAATATAGGATAAAATCGTAAATAATCCTCTATAGTTGATGGAGTCTCCCTAGAAACTGTATAACCTTTTTCTAAACTAGCAGCATTCATTTGAGCATATATGTCATCATCTTTTTGTTTTAATTCAAAATATCTATTTAAAAGATTATTAAATGATTTACTACTAAAATAATTTTCATCTATAAGTTCTATACCTTCATCGCTTAAAACATTTGTCAAAAATTCAGTGAAAAAATCTAAAAATTCTTGATTACTAACTTCACGTGGTTTATCCCCTTTTAAAATATAATATTTTCCACCTTTAAATATAGCACTTTCGCTACATCTAAAAATAACATCTCTATTATTATTTTCAAATGGAAGTGGATAAATAGTACCATCTTTTCCAACTATTTTAATTTTATCATCCTTAGACTTTAACCAATGACTAGATAAAGCCTTATCTAAATAATGTTCTAAATCACCATAACCAGAAAGCATATAATCTAATATGGATAATTCTATTTCATCTTGTAACTCGCTAGATGAATTACGAAATTTAATCTTTTCACTTGTTCCATCATTATGCTCTAAAATCAAACTAACAACTGGTACATCGCTTAAATTTTCCATATCATCACCTCTAGCCTATCATCATAACAAGTATACTACATTTTTTATTTTTAATAAAGTGTTTTTTAATAAAAAAAGTTGCGATTATTTTGTATAATCACAACTACTGCATTTAATTTTTTTACCATGAGAAATAAGCAAAGAATTACATTCAGGACAAACTTCACCTGTTGGCATATCCCAATAAGCAGTCTTACAAGTTGGGTAATTACTACACCCATAAAAAACTTTACCTTTTCTAGAATGTTTTTCTATTATTTTACCATCACAATTTGGACAATTACAAATCTCTTTTTCTTCTCTTGGAACAGTTTTAACATACTTACATTTTGGATAAGCAGAACAAGCAGTAAACTCTCCAAACTTACCCTTACGTATAACTAATGCTTCACCACACTCTGGGCAAACTTCACCAGTCTCCTTTGGAGGTTCCTTTTCTAGCTTTTCAAAAGCATTCTCTAATGCTGGTTCAAAATCGTTATAAAATCTAGTTAAAACATCTACCCAATTTGTATTCCCATCAGCTATTTTATCTAAATCTGTTTCCATAGAAGAAGTGTATTTAACATTAATAATGTTACTAAAACACTCTTGTAATTTATCTGTTATCTCTATTCCTGTTTCTGTTGGAACAAATTTTTTATCTATAATATTAACATAACCATGAGTTTTTAACTTATTCATAATCGGAGCATAAGTAGATGGTCTACCAATTCCATCTTCTTCCATCGCTGCTACTAATTTAGCTTCAGTATATCTAGCAGGTGGTTGAGTAAAATGTTGCTCTTTTGTTATTTCTTTTGAAATAATAACATTTGATTTATAGTTTTCAAATGGTGGAAGAATGTTTTCAGTTGTATTCTCATATTCAGAATAAACTTTTAAATATCCATCAAAAGTAATTACTTGACCTGTTGCTTTAAATTGATAATTTTGGTTATCTAAAATGACTGTTGTATTATCAGTCTTAGCAGGAGCCATTAAAGATGCAAGAGCCCTTGTATAAATAAGTTTATATAATTTATACTCATCATTTGTCAAATGAGCTTTAACTTCATCAGGAGTTCTTAAAATACTAGTTGGTCTAATACCTTCATGAGCATCCTGTACATTCTCTTTTGCTTTTGTTTTCTTTACAAACCCAACATAATCTTCTCCATATTTTTTAGAAATAAATTTAAATGTCTCATTAATAAATTCATTAGATAAACGTGTTGAATCAGTACGCATGTAAGAAATCAAACCTACTGTTTCATCCCCTAAGTCAATACCTTCATATAGCTTTTGTGCTACCATCATTGTTTTAGTAGCGTTCATATTAAGTAAAGTTGAAGCTGCTTGTTGTAAAGTAGATGTAGTAAAAGGTAACTTTGAATTTTTAGCTTTTCCTTTTTTCTCAACTTTATCTATTTTAAAAGTTGAAGTTAATTTATTTAATATATTATCGGCTTCTTCTTCATTTTTAACTTCTAATTTTTTATAATTATAAGTATCTAATTCAGCTTTAAAATCAGGAAAAAGTGCTTCTATTGTCCAATATTCAGTTGGTTTAAATGCTTCTATTTCTCTTTCCCTATCAACGATTAACTTTAATGCCACTGATTGAACTCTACCAGCTGCTTTGCCACTTGTCTTAGATTGCATTAGTTTAGATAGTCTAAAACCTATTATACGATCTAATATTCTTCTAGCTTCTTGAGAATTTACTAAATCATAATCGATATCTCTAGCATGATTCAATGAATCTTTAACAGCATTTGGTGTTATTTCATTAAAGACTATTCTACTTGAGTTATCTTTATTTAAATCTAAAACATCTGCTAAATGCCATGATATTGCTTCTCCTTCACGGTCAGGGTCGGTTGCTAAATAAACAAAATCAGAATTTTTAACATCTTTTTTTAAATCATCTATAACCTTCTTTTTACCTTTTATAGTTACATAATTAGGCTTAAAAGAATTTTCTATATCAACACCAAGTCCATATTTACCTGATGTAGCTAAATCACGAATGTGTCCTTTTGAAGATACGACTTTATAGCTATCCCCTAAATATTTTCCAATTGATTTTGTTTTTGCTGGTGATTCCACAATAACTAAGTTCTTTTTCATTTTATCGCCTCTTTAATCTTATTCTTTTATACACGAAAATAATTATCTTGTCAATTAGATTTATTAAACATAATTATACTTTACATATATTTCAAAATATAATATATAAAAGCCATATAATTTATGACAAAAAAAGTAATCAAAAGATTACTTAATTATTAAACTTATCCATATTTACAGTAAAATCGCTAACTAAATCATTGAATTTAAGCAAATTATTAGCTAATTCATTTTTATCTGATTCATATTTAATATGATCTAATTCTAATTGACGTTTTTCTTCTTCTATTTCATCTTTTTGTTGTTTTAAAGTTTCTGTTAAAAGATCTAATTCTTTTTGTTTTTCTTCTAATTCTAATTTTTGTTGTCTTTTTAGTTCTTTTACTCTTTCAAACTCTTCTTGTTTATAAGTTTCAAAACGCTTTCTTTCTTGTTCATATTTTTCACGAGCTTCTTTTAATTTTTGTACTTGCTCATCCAATTCATTTTTCTTATCTCTTAATTTTTGAGTAACTGCATCTTTATATGAATTAATTTTTTCTATATCATTTTTCTTTACTTCTTCAAAAGCTTTTCTAGCATTTTCTAATTCTTCAAATTTTTTATCAATTTGCTCTTTCATTTCTACATTGCGAGCAAATATATTTTTAGCTTCTAACACACCAGTTGTAGCTTTTTCAAACATTTGATTTATATCTTTTGAAGATTCGCCTTCTTCAGAATCTTCATCTTCTTCATTTGATTCAACATCATCTGTTGATTCATTAGAACTTTCTATACTTTCAGTAGAAACTGGTTCTATTTCTTCCATAGTATCTTCTACTGGTTTTTCTTCTTCTAATTCATCCAATGTTACTGGTTCATCTTTTTTTACCATTTCTAATTCTATGGTAGCATCACTTACATTGTCTTCTTTTTCACTAAATTCTTTATTTTCTTCTTTTACCTGTTCAATATCGGCCGCTAGTAAATCAAAACTAGCATTGTTCTTTTTCTTAGACATAGTCTACCTTATTCTTTATCACCAGGTAATTGTTGAAAACCAGAATTAAATTGTGAAACCAATTCTTTAAAGCGAGCAACACTTTGTGATAAGTTTTTACTTTCAAGTTCTAATTTCTTTTCCTCTAATTCTTTGAATTTAGCAAATTGTTCTTCTTGTTTTTTAAGTTCTGCTTGTGCATTTTTTAATTTTTCTGCATCTAATTCTTTTTCTTTTTCGAATTGTTCTCTTTCTGTTTCTAAAGTTTGTCTATCAGCTGAAAGTTTATCATCATTAATTGTTTTTTCTTTAACAAATTGTTCTTTTTCTGTTTCTAATTTAATACGTTCTGATTTCAATTTTTCTTCTGTTATAGCTCTTTCTTTAGCAAATGCTGCTTTTTCAGATTCTAATCTTTGTTTATCTGATTTCAATTTTTCTTCTTCTAAATCTTTGTAAGAAGAGAATTGTTGTTTCTCATCGGCTAATTTTTCATTATTAATTTTTAATGTTTGTTCCGCTAAAGCTAATTCAGCACGAGTAGCTTCAACATCAGCATTAAATTGAGCTTCTTCACTAGCAACTCTAGCTTTTTGAGTTCTAACATATTCTTTGCATTGTGCTTTTTCTAATTCTATGGCTTCTTTTTGAGTTTCTACAAATTTAGCAAATTCTTCTTTATCCTTTTCCAACTTATCTTGCATTTCAACTAAGTTAGCTTCATTAATATTTACAGTTTTCTTTTGTTCAATTAAATTTGAAATAAAATTGTTAGCTCCTGTTACATCGCTATATAAACTATCGAACAAAGCATCAAAATTTGCATTTTCTACATCTTTTGGATTTAAATCAGAAGATGCTTCTGATACTTTTGCTATTTCTTCATTTGTTAATTCAAAATCTTTAACTTCTGGAGCAGCTTCCATTGCCTTTTCTTCTATCTCTTCACTCTTCATTTCAGAAACTTTAGGTTTGTCTTCTGATTTACCTAAATCAGTTATTCCTACTTCTTTAGCAATTTCATCTAAATTAATTGTATCTTCTGGATTTGTAGAATATATCATTTCGTCTAAAGAGTTTGGATCCTCATAATAAAAATCATCTGCGTCATCAACCTTATCAACGTTTTGAGCCATATCACGTATTACTGCATTATCTAAATTTTGAACTACTTCATTAGTATTTTCCATCATAAAAAACATCTCCTTTTTATTCTTTAGTAACCCCCACTACTATATTTATCATTAACAGTATAGCATAAAAAAATAAAAAAACATACTATTTTTTTATTTTTTTTATTATTTTTCTTCTTTTAAAATTTTTCTAGTTTTAATTCTAATTCTCTGTATTGCATTATCTATAGCTTTCGAATCTTTTTCTAATATTTCTGATATTTCTTTATAATTAAAATTATGATATTTTAGTTCAAAGACTTGATATTCAAAATCTGTTAATTCTTGTTTTATCTTCATAAAGAAATTTTCTTCTCTTTCATTTGAAATAACTATATTCAAAGGATCGTTATCATCATTAATTATAATATTTTCTAAAGAATAAGAACTACTATCATCATCTTGTTCAAAAGGAATTGATTCATTTAATATCTTATGTTTAAGTCTATTAGAACTTATTAAAAATGATATCATTCTTCTTTCAATACATGTAGTTGCATAAGTATAAAATGTCGTATCCATCGATGAATTAAAACCTTTTATAGCTTCATTTAAAGCAAGTCTTCCTTCCTGTAACAAGTCATTTAAATCTATTCCTAACCTATCATTAACTTTTAAGTAACGTTTAGCCTTAGAATCAATAAATGGCTCATATTTTTTATATATAATCTCTAAAGCTTCTTCATTTCCACTATTTATATAATCTAATAACTCTTGATCATTATAGTCCATTTTTACTCCTACACTTTAACGCTTCAAAAATTACTATACCAGCAGCTACTGATGCATTTAAACTATTTGTAGTTCCCCTCATAGGAATAGATGCAATAAAATCAGAATTTTTTAAAACTAAATCACTAACACCACTACCTTCATTTCCAATTATAATTGCAGTAGAACCAGTATAATCTATTTTAGTATAATCTTCTCCATCCATATCAGTTGCAACTATCCAATAATTATTTTTCTTCAAAGTTTCTATTGTTTGATTTAAATTTGTTACAGCAACAATTTTCATATTATCTATTGCACCTGTACTAACTTTAATAACAGTTGGATTAACACTAACACTTCTATTTTTAGGAATAATAATTCCATCTACTCCAGCTGCTTCACATGTACGTATAATAGCTCCAAAATTATGAGGATCTTCTAAATGATCTAATATAACTAAAAATCCATTCTCCCTCATAACATTTTCTAATTCTTCATATTCATAATCTTTAACCTCAGCTATCACTCCTTGATGGATAGAATCAGTCATTCTATTCATTTTATCTTTTGGTAAATATTTAACTGGGACATTTGATTTTTCTATTAATGACAAAATATAATTGTCACGAAATCCATTTTGTAAATAAATCTTTGATATTTCTTCCTTATTTTCTAAAGCTGATGTAACTACATTTCTTCCATATATTTTCATTATAAATCCCTCTCTATTATATAATTCATAATTTCTTCTATTCTTTCTAAATTATTTTCAAAATATAAATATCCTATTAAAGCTTCTATTCCAGTAGCATTTTTATAAGTTATCATAGATGAATATTTAGGTTTATGATTTGATTTATGATTTCTAGCCCTATAAACAACTTTTTCCTCATCATCACTTAAAAATTTATTTTCTAACATGTCTTTTAAATAATTAGCCTGACTAGATGCACTAACATACTTAATTGCTTCTTTTTGTAAATCATTAACCTTAACTATATTTTTAGATATTAAAAATTTTCTTATATAAAATTCATAAATACTATCACCTAAATAAGCTAAAACTAAAGCATTCTTTTCCATAAACATCACACTTTCATTTTATCATAAAAATAATCTTTTTCATAATTTTAACAAAACTTATTTACATAAACAAACAATAAATATCCTATATTTACATATATTTATAAACAAATAGTGTATAAAATAATTAAAAAAAGGAATTTTTATTTTCCTTTTTTATTCAAATCTATCAAAAGTTATATTTTTAATAACACCATCTTTTACTTCTTTTAAAATGATGGAACATACTCCACCTTTAGATAAACATCCTCTTTTTTTACCTATAAATTCTAAACTTGAAATAATATCTTCATTTAATTCTCTTATACCAAAACGTTCATTAAGAATTTCTGGATAATATTTTTCTAAAGTTTCTAATAT
This sequence comes from uncultured Bacilli bacterium, assembly GCA_934168005.1. Lineage (GTDB taxonomy): Bacteria > Bacillota_I > Bacilli_A > RF39 > UBA660 > CATOJL01. The sequence continues at coordinate 25,056 of CAKPMN010000015.1, forward strand.
ATAGATTGAAACTTTATCTATAGGCAATATTTCTTCTTTTATAGCTGTTAGACTTGCTAAATTAAAAGCAACATTCTCCTCAAATTTTGGCCATAAAACACCCGGCGTATCAAGTAATTCAATTGAATCATTTATACGAATCCAACTAAGACTTTTTGTTACACCAGGTCTATTTCCAACATCAACAGATTTTTTACCAACTAATCTGTTAATTAAAGTAGATTTACCAACGTTTGGAATACCAACGACTAAAACACGAGCTTTTCTCTCTTTCATCCCTTTTTTTATAAGTTTTTCATTTTTAACATTCATTATTTTCATTATTTCTTTTATTATAGGATTTATGGAATCATTAAATAAATCAATCGGTATAACGACATATCCTTTTTCTTCATAATAATTTATCCATTTTTTTGTTTCTAATTTATCACATAAATCATATTTAGTCATAACCATTATTCTAGGTTTATTTAAAGTATAATTATCTATATCTATCAACTTGCTTGATTTTGGCATACGAGAATCTACTACTTCCAAAACAACATCTATTAAACCTATTTTTTCTTGTATTTGTCTTTTAGCTTTTGCCATGTGTCCTGGATACC
>CAKPMN010000016.1 GCA_934168005.1 uncultured Bacilli bacterium
ACATTACTAATACTATTAAAAGTACTAGTAATGTTTTTATTATCTTTTTATTCTTTATATTCTTCATATTGTTATGCCCCTAGGTATGTTATCTTGGCATAACCGTTTCCACTTTGTCCTGTTTGAGTTGAACCTGATGTAGGTGATGGCATTCCTGAGGATGCACTTGATTTAACTGTTGTCCAAGGATAACCTGTTCCATCTATCATCATTGTATTTGTAAATTTATACCCTGTATATGATATAGAGTCACTAAGTACAGAATATTCTGTTGCAAGAGGATTACCTGATGAATTTACTCCTATACATCCAGCATGACCTGATATGTAGCTTGAACCGCCACCGCCGCCTCCAATCCAACCACCGCCGCCTCCATAATATCCGCCGCCTCCTGCTCCATTTCCATAGGCATGTTGGCCTGTTGTTGTAGAAGCTCCAGACCCGAAACTACCAACATATGTAGTCGCTGAATCACTTCTAGATCCTCCTGATATTTGTGTTGCTCCTTTTCCAAAATAGTGAGTCCTTGATCCACCATTTATTCCAGTAAGTCCTCCTCCAGCTCCTCCAGCACCATAATAATCACCATTATAATACTGACCGGCTCCACCTCCGGCTGCAATCATAATACGAGACTTAAGTGAATCTATATTATTCCATAATTTTAATGATGTTGTTTGTGTAGTTCTTACATCAGTAGCGCCACCGCCACCCCTATCATATGCTGTAGAACTATTTCCACCGCCATTCCAACCGCCTGCCTGTGAAATTGAGGTTCCTCCTACATAAATATATAAACTATTACCTTTTGTAAGAGTTATTTCGCCAGAAGTATATGCTCCTTTTCCTCCAGGTTGACTATATGTCCCACCTTGGGCTCCCCATAATTCTATTTTATATATTCCTGTTTTATTAGCTTTAAAAATTTGATATGAACCATCCAAATTATTTGTTCCAGCAAAACTATATTGCCATTTTTTCTCATTTTCTATTATGTAATTACTCATTTCATTTTCAGATACATTTTTTTCTTCAATAAATGTAATTCTAGCAGATCCTTCACCACTGTTTCCAGTAGTAGTTCCTCCACTATAATGTGATGGCATAGTGCTCTCGATTCCAGAAATCATACTTACATTTTTAAAATAATAACCACTATAATGATAAGCGCTTCCGTTATGGAGTATTGATGTTTCTTCCGAAACATCAGCTATAGAATTGCAACCTTCATATCCTGAAATATATGAAGAACCACCGCCTCCACCTCCTATAAATCCTCCGCCGCCTCCGTAGTAGCCTCCACCACCGCCACCTTCACCATATTGATGATCTCCGGATATTGCACCATAGCCGAAACCTCCTACATTGGTTGTATAGCTATCACTTCTATAACCTGGTAACGTTTGAGTTGCTCCAAGACCTGGTTGGTGACTTCTTGAGTATCCATTTATTCCATTCAAATCGCCACCGGCTCCACCATTACCATAATAATCGCCATTATAATATTGACCGCCGCCTCCTCCAGCTGCGACCATAATCCGTGTCTTTAAGCTTGAAAATTCATTCCAACTTGTCAATGCACTTGAACTATTAATTCTTATATCAGTTGCTCCGCCTCCGCCTCTTCCATACGCAGTATTACCATTACCTCCGCCATTCCAACCTTTTACTGATGTATATGTTGTCCCGCCTACATATATATAAAATTTTGAGCCTTTAGTTAAGTATATTTGTCCTGATGTATATGCTCCTTTTCCTCCAGGTTGACTATACGTTCCGCCCTGTGCTCCCCATAATTCTATTTTATATATACCAGTCTTATTAGCTTTAAATACTTGATATCTTCCATTATTTAAGTTTGCACCCGAATACATATAATTCCATTTAGACACATTATCATCTGCAGTAGTACTTTCATTATCTTTTTTTGAAATTAACGTTATTTTGGCATATCCTTCTCCAGAATTTCCAGTCATTGTTGATGTTCCATCGTGTGTTGGCATATTAGCTTCATTACCTGAAATCATAGTTGTTCCATCAAAATAATAACCACTATAGTGATAAGCACTACCATTATGTATTATGTTTAAAGCTGTACTTTCTTCCTCTATTGAAGAACATCCTTCATAACCTGAAATATATGAAGAACCTCCGCCTCCGCCGCCTATAAATCCACTTCCGCCTCCGTAATAACCGCCGCCTCCTGCTCCATTTCCATATACGTGTCCAACGCTTGATAAACTATTGTTTCCATATCCAAAACCACCAGCTGATACCTCACCATTATCAGAACGTACACCTGGTCTACTTTGGGATGCTCCTGTTCCAACAGAATGTGTCTTGGTCGATCCATTTACACCATTTAATGTTCCACCAGCTCCACCTGCTCCATAATAATCACCATTATAATACTGTCCGCCGCCTCCACCGGCTGCAACCATGATTCTTGTCTTTAAAGATTCAAATTCATTCCATGTTGTTATTGAAGTAGTATTTACATATCTTATATCAGTGGCTCCACCGCCACCTCTATCGTATTGTAAATAACTACTTCCACCGCCATTCCAGCCGCCGGTTTGATTTGATGTACTTCCGCCTACATATATATAAAATTTTGACCCTTTAGTTAAGTATATTTGTCCTGATGTATATGCTCCTTTTCCTCCAGGTTGACTATATGTCCCACCTTGAGCTCCCCATAATTCTATTTTATAATATCCAGAATATTCTACATCAAATACTTGGTATCTTCCATTTATCTTTGTTGTTCCAGAAAAGTTATAATTTCTGCTTAAAGGATTATTATCACGAATGCTTTTAATATCATTTTTACTTTTTTCTTCTACAGTTACTAGGGTTATTTTAGCATGTCCATTTCCACTATTATTACCACTAGTCATTGTCGCTTCTCTAAAATACTTCCCGCTATAATGATAAGAACTCCCATTATGTATTATATTCTTCTCATCACTTGCCTCTTCTATAGAAGAACATCCTTCGTATCCTGATATATAACTTGAACCTCCGCTACCTCCGGCTATATATCCACCGCCGCCGCCATAATATCCGCCGCCTCCGCCTCCCTCGCCATATTGATGATCTAAAGCTGCAGCTCCATAGCCAAAGCCACCTGTACTTATATTATAATTATCACTTCTATATCCACCTGTAGATTGAGTAGCTCCAATTCCCGGATAATGTGTTTTTGTAGAACCGTCACCCCCTGTTAGTGTCCCACCGGCTCCGCCTGCTCCATAATAATCACCATTATAATACTGTCCGCCTCCGCCTCCGGCTGCAACCATGATTCTTGATTTCAAACTTTCAAATTCATTCCAAATATTCTTTGTTGTTGTTGAAACTAATCTTACATCGGTAGCTCCGCCTCCACCGCGACCATTAGTATATCCATTTCCGCCTCCATTCCATCCTCCTGTTGTAGAAGTTGTTGTTCCACCAATATATATGTATATACTCTCACCTGCTGATAAGTATATTTCACCAGATGTGTATGCACCTTTTCCGCCTGGTTGACTATACGTTCCGCCCTGTGCTCCCCATAGCTCTATTTTGTAATATCCTGAAAATACCGCTTTAAATGTTTGGTATTCTCCGGTATAATCATATGTTTTTGTTATCTCAGCATTTATATCCGATTTTGTTAAATCTACATATCCATTCTTTAGATTAACATAATAAAGCATTGTCCATGGTTCACCGTTATAGACATATGATTTCTTTAATACCCATTTACTATTCTCATACTGCATTACGTAACTTATTCCGATTCTATTCCAATCACTTGTTACATAATAATTACTTGTATTATCTTGTACTATCCATACTGTTCCTTCTTGTGGACTTTTTGGTACACTTGTTGATACATAATAGTTTTTTATTGGTGTATCTGATAATACTGCGATATCTCCAATTATGTTTCCTACTACTGGAAAGTCACTATATGCTTCATATGTTTTTACATTTAATGTTAATTTGTTATATGCATATGATCCATTATCTCCGCCACTGCCTCCTGTTCCATTTGCGATAATATAGTTTAATTTTGCTAATATTGTATCGCATGAACATGCTGCATCATCAAATATATTATCTGTTATTTCTAGCTTCATCTTATCTAATATTCTTTTTCTTGTATCTGTCATGGAAAGTAATCCCATGATTATCGCTAGAAATAATACTAGTAATGGGTATAATACCGCACTTACTACAAATCCTTTTTTACCCTTTTTCATTTATATCCTCCTTAAAACTTAGAAGGACATGTTAAAACAAGTGAACTCTTATTCACTTTATCGTACTTAAAAACAATGTTTAAACAAACATTTTTCATACAGTATCCTTCTCTCATAATATTGATTGTCCTATAATAATGCTTATTGCACTATACTATATTAATTATAACAGTGCATTTTGCACTATGTCAAGTTTTTTATAGTGCATTATGTCATAATTTTAATGAGGTGTATTATGATTGGTAAGATGCTTAAAAAGATGAGAATAGAAAAGAATTTGAATCAAGTTCAACTTGCTGATTTACTATCTGTTGATCAAACAACTCTTAGTGGCTGGGAGCGAGGCTATAGAGAACCTACATTTTCTTCAATTCAAAAAATCGCAGATATTTGCGATTTTAAAATCTATTTTCAAAGTAACAGGACAAATGAAAAAATTGAAATCAAAGATTTAGACAGAAAAGACATTTAGTCTTTTTTGTTTTTTTATAATAAAAAAAGACAGTTAAACTGTCTTATGGATTTAATCTATTAGGTCCTCTAAATAAGAATTGAGCTTCTTTTATAGTAAGTCCTAATAATAACATTGTAAGTCTATCTACTCCTACCGCAAAACCACCATGTGGAGGACAACCATATTTAAAGAATTGAAGGTAAAATTCTACATCTTTTCCTAATCCTTTTTCATTAGCATTTTTAACTAACTCTTCATATCTATGCTCTCTTTGAGCTCCACTTGTTATTTCTGTTCCTCTCCAAATTAAATCATATCCTTGAAGGCAACCATTTTCATCTCTCATATGATAGAATGGTCTTTTTGTTGCTGCATAATCTACTATAAACATAAATTCTGAATTAAATTTTTCTAAAGCTAATTTATAAGTTAGTTTTTCTGCTTCTGCATTCATATCTCCTACATCTTCTGTTGGAATATCAAAGTTATATCTTTCATGTAATTCATTATATAAATCTTTTAAGCGCATTCTTGGAAATGGTTTTGTTGGAACTATTACTTCTCTTCCAAATAATTCTTTAATTTTTTCACCATATTTTTCTTTTACTTTTGTAAGTCCAGCTATTAATAGATCTTCTTCTAGAGACATTACATCTTCATATGAATCTATATATGAAAATTCAAGGTCAAATGATGTGAATTCTGTTGCATGCCTATTTGTATTTGAATTTTCTGCTCTAAATGCTGGAGCTACTTCAAATATTTTACTCATACCTGCTGCCATAGCCATTTGTTTATAAAATTGTGGTGATTGGGCTAGATATGCACTTCTATCAAAATATTTTACTTCAAATACGTTACTTCCAGATTCTGATGCTGTTGCGATTAATTTTGGAGTGTGTATTTCTGTAAAATCGTTTTCATATAAGAAATTTTTCATTGCTGCTGTCATAGTTGATTCTACTTGTCGTGCTAACATATTTTTTTCATTTCTTAAATCAATCCATCTATAATCTAGTCTTGTGTCAATATTTACTCCATCTAAGTTATTGAAATCAAATGGAAGATTTTCTGCTTTTGAAGTCACTTCTATGCTTGATGGAATTAATTCCATTCCACCTAATTTAACCGCTTCATTTTCTTTTAAAACGCCTGTTATTTTGACTGTACTTTCAACTGTTACGTTATTCATTATTTCAAGCATTTCAGCATTTTTTTCATCACTTTTTTCAATAGTCATTTGTAGTTTTCCAGTTGAATCTCTAAGTATTACAAACATTACCCATTTTTTATCTCTTATTGTGTCTACGTACCCTGAAAAGGATATTTCTTTATTTAAATAATTTTTTAATTCATCAACGTATACTTTACTCATGTTCTTCACCTTCTAATTGTTCATCAAAGAATTCTAATAAATCTTCTTCTTTTATTTTGTATTCTTCTTTTGTTACATTATTTTTTACTGTAAGTACTTTTGTTTCTTGTTCTTCTTCTCCTACTAATATAACAAATTTGGCATTTAATCTATCTGCTTGTTTAAAGTTTGATTTTATATTTTTATCTAGATAATCCATATCACAAGATATTCCGTTCATACGAAGAGCAGTTGTTAGACTAAATGAATATGCTTTAGTTTCTTTAAATGGAATTACATAGCAATCTAATGTATCTTCTCCAACCTCAATCTTTTCTGCTTCTAGTGCAGCAAGTAATCTTTCAAAACCTAAGGCAAAACCTACACCTGGTTCTTTTATTCCACCAATTGTTTCTACTAAATTGTTATATCTTCCACCACCACATAGAACATTTTGTGAGCCAAATCCTTCTATTTTTGCTTCCACTTCAAATACTGTATGTGTATAGTAATCTAAACCTCTTACAACATTTGGATTTACTTCATAGTCTATTCCTAATGCATCTAAGTATTCTTTTACTTTTTCAAAGTGATTTTTTGATTCTTCATTTAGATAATCTATTGTTTTTGGAGAATCTTTCATTATATCTAGGTTAGCATCTACTTTGCAGTCTAAAATACGTAGTGGGTTTTTTTCAAATCTTATTTTGCAATCTTCACATAATTCATCTAAATGTGGTCTAAAGTGTTCTAATAAAGCTTTTCTGTAATTTTCTCTTGATTCTTTATCTCCTAATGAATTTATGTTTACTTTTAAGCCTCTTAGTCCTAACATCTTGTAGAAATTAACAGGTATTGATATTACTTCTGCATCCATCATAGGATCATCTGTTCCAAATACTTCTACACCAAATTGATAAAATTCTCTAAATCTTCCTGATTGAGGTCTTTCATATCTATACATTGGTCCTAAATACCAAGCTTTTACTGGTTTTGTATCTCTTGCATACATTTTATTTTCAACAAAACTTCTTACAACACCTGCTGTTCCTTCTGGGCGAAGAGTCATATTTCTATTTCCTCTATCTATAAAGTCGTATGTTTCTTTTGAAACTATGTCTGTTGTTTCGCCAACTCCTCTATGGAATAATTCACTTGATTCAAATATTGGTGTTCTAACATATTCATAGTTATATTTTTCCATTAATGCACGGATTAGATTTTCTAAATATATTATTTTTCTTCCTTGTTCTTTAAAAACATCGTATGTTCCTTTTGGTTTTTGTATCATATTATCTCTCCTTTTTTGAATAAAAAAAATCTATAATTTAAGGACGAATAATTCCGCGGTGCCACCTTAATTTATAGATTATCTATACTCTTTTATCTCTTAACGCGAGATTACGATTTACTTATAATTTGTTGTCTTTTCTAAAAAAACTAATAAATGTTTACACCTACCACATTTTCTCTTTAAATAATTTTTTTATACTTTTTCAAATCAGTAATTTCTTTTTTTAATATTATAGAAAAAAATAAGGTTAAAGTCAACCTCATTTAATTTTTCTTATTATAAAGTATCTGCATTCATACGCACATGACTTTTTTATATATTCTCTTATTTTAGAATAGTCATTTATTTGTTTAAACAGCTTATTACCTTTATCACAAAATCCTTTAAGTCTTAAACTTGAATAAGCATAATCTCCTAGAATATAATCATAATCTTCAAAGTATGATGTATATCTATTTTTTAAATCTTCTAGATTAAATCCATCTTTATAGTTTTCTATTAGTTCATATGTATTTTCCTCTAAAATAATTTTATCCATTTTTTACCTCTTCTAGTTTTACACTTACTACTTTTGATACACCAGATTCTTGCATTGTAATACCATATAAAAAGTCTGCATATTCCATTGTTTTCTTTTTATGTGTTATTAAAATGAATTGTGTTTTGTCTTTTAATGTTTTTAGATACTCTCCAAAGCTATCAACATTTACCTCATCTAATGCAGCTTCTACTTCATCTAGTATACAATATGGAACTGGACGAGATTTTAATATAGCAAATAATAAAGATATCGCTGTAAATGTTTTTTCTCCTCCTGATAAGAATGATATTGTTTTTAATGTTTTTCCTGGAGGAGATGCGACTATTTCTATTCCTGTTTCTAACATATTTGTTGGGTCTGTTAATTTTAAATCTGATGACCCGCCATGGAATAGTTCTTTGAATGTAGTTTGAAAATTCTTTCTTATTACTTCAAACGTTTCACTGAATTCTTTTATCATTACTTGATCCATTTCTTTTATTATATCAAGAAGTGTTTCTTCAGCTTTTAATAAATCTTCTTCTTGGTTTTGTAAGAATGAATATCTTTCATTTACTTTTTCGTATTCTTCTATTGAAAGCATATTTACTTCGCCTAAATCTTTAATTTCTGATTTTAGTTTACTTATATATTCTCTTGCTGTTTCAACTTCTAACTCTAAAGTATAATTTTTGCTTGCAAATTCATAGGTCATACTATAAGTTTCACTTAATTTTGTTAATAATGTATCTATTTTAACATCTAATCTATTTTGTTCTATTTCTAAAGCATTTAATTCTTTTGCTTTAGCTGATGCGATAGAATTTTCTTTTCTTGATTCAAATTCTAATTCTTCTAAAGACATATTATTTAGATTTCTTTTTTCTTTTAATGAATTTAGAAGCATTGTTAAGTCTTCTTTTTGTTTTAAAAGATCATAATATTCTGTTATTGCTTCTTCTTCTTTTGTTGAAATCGTGTTTTCTTTTATAGATGATGTACCTTCTAATTCTAGTTTAACACTTCTTATATCTTCTATTATATTTTCTAAAGTATTTTGTTTTCTAAAAATAGCTTCTTCTAATTCAATTTTCTTTTTACTTGAAAGATATATTTTATCTTCTAAACCTTTTATATCATAGTCTATTTCATTTATTTTGTTTTCTATTTCTTTTTGTTCTTCTTCTATTTGGCTTAACTTTTTAATTGATTCTTCTAGTTCTTGTTTATCAGTTATAACTGATCTTTGTTTATAAATTGAACCACCTGTTAGAGAACCACCAACATGTAATAATGTGCCATCTAATGTTACTATTTTATATCTGTATCCAACATATTTGCTTATTTTGTTTGCGTTATCTATATTGTCAACTATTAATACATTTCCTAGTTGGTTATCTATTATATTTTTATATAATGGATTAAATTTTAAAAGATTAGATCCTATATCTATAAAACCCGTTTGTTTTTTTAAATCATTATATAAGCTTGTATCTAACATCTTTCCTTTTATTATTGATAGAGGAAAAAAAGTTACTCGCCCTAATTTGTTTTCCTTTAAATATCTAATCGCATCTTTGGCTTTTAATTCATCTTCTACTATTATGTAATTTAGTGCTGATGAAAGAGAAGTTGTTATTGCTTGAACATATTTATCTTCTATTTCTATTACATTTCCTATAGTGTCATGTATGCCTGATAGTTTAATATTATTTAATACTGCTTTTACACTACTTGGCATTGATTGATTATTTTCGATACTTTCTTTTAGATTATTAATTTTAATTTTTAAGTTATAATTTTCTCTTACTTTACTAGTTAATGTATTATTTAAGTTTTGTTTATCATTATTAAGTTTTGATAAATTTTGTTCATGATTTTTTATGATTTCTAGATTTTGATCTAAATTTTCTTTTTGTTCTTTTATTTCGTTATTAGTTTTATTTTTTTCTAATTCTAATGCTTGTTCTTTTTCTTTTAATAAAACTATATTGTCATGTAATTTAATATCTTCTACTTCATATTTTTGACGTTCCTTAAGCATATTTTTTCTACTTAAGGCTTGTTCTACTTTGCTTGATAGATTTATCAACTCATTTGTTTTATCATTTATCTCTTTTTCTTCTTCTGATATTTTTTGTTTTAATGATTCTATTTTTGCTTCCTTAGCATTTGTTGATGTACTAGTTTGCATTATAATTTGTTCTAGTTTTTCTTTTTCAGCTTTTCCTTTATTTAATTTTTCATTAATTGTCTTTATATCACTTGCGATTAAGGCTACTTCAACATTTTCTAAGCTATTCATTTTTTCTTTATAAGCTAAAGCTTTTTCTCTTTGTAATCTAAGAGGTTCTACTTGGTTAGCTAATTCTGTTCTTATATCATTAACTCTATTTAAATTTTCATGTGTTTTATCTAGTTTTCTTAATGCTTCTTCTTTTCGTTTTCTATATTTTATTACTCCTGCTGCTTCTTCAAATATAGCTCTTCTACTTTCTGGTTTACTTGATATTATTTCTTCTACTTTTCCTTGTGAAATTATATTAAATGATTCTTTTGATGCACCACTATCTAAAAATAAATCTACGACATCTTTTAATCTACATTTTTCATCATTTATTGAATATTCATTTGTACCGTCTTTATATACTCTTCTTCTAATTGATACTTCAGAAAAATCTAGATTTAAATAGTGATCTTGGTTATCAAAAACTAGTGTAACACTTGCCATATTCATACTGTTTCTTGACTTACTACCTGAAAATATAACATCAGTCATACAACCTTCTCCACGTAAAGATTTTACTGATTGTTCTCCTAAAACCCATCTAACCGCATCAACAACATTACTTTTTCCGGAACCATTTGGTCCTACTATTCCAGTTATTCCACCAGATAATTCTAATACTGTTTTATCGGCAAAAGATTTAAATCCTGTTGCGATTATTTTTTTTAAATACATAGTCTCACATCCTGATTCAATAAATTAATTATACATGCAAAAACAATATAAAACAAGGAAAAATATGGCATAAAATATTAAATTAAACAAATAATATGTTTGAGGGATAACTATGAAAAAACATAAAAAAATTATATTTATTGTTTTACTACTTTTTATTATACCTATATTTTTTATATTAGGTCTTTATTTTTATGCGTCTCTTAGAAGTCCTCTTCCTATTGAATCAGCAAATGGCTTTTATATGTATGATAAAGATGATGTTTTATTTAATGAGAAAAAGAAATGGGATAAATTAAGTGATATTTCTCCATATTTAATTAACGCAACTATCTCTATTGAAGATAAACATTTTTATTCTCATAAAGGATTTGATTTATTAAGAATTGGTAAAGCTCTTATTACTAATATTAGTAGTGGTTCTACAAAACAAGGAGCTTCTACAATAACTCAACAATATGCGAAAAACTTATTTTTAGATTTTGATAAAACTTGGAAAAGGAAAATAACAGAGGCTTGGCTTACTATTAGACTTGAAACACATTATTCTAAAGATGAGATATTAGAAGGATATTTAAATACTATCAATTATGGCGGTGTATATGGTATTGAAAACGCAAGTAACTATTATTTTGGAAAATCAGCTAGTGAACTTAATTTAGCGGAAGCTTCTATTTTAGCTGGCATTCCAAAGTCTCCTAGTAATTATTCTCCAATTACTCACAAAGATGAAGCTTTAAAAAGACAAAAGTTAATTCTTTCTTCTATGGTTGAAAATGGATATATTACTTCTAGTGAAATGAATGATGCATTAAATGTTGAATTAACATTTATCGGTAGTTTAAACAAGGATGAAAGTAATTCTATAATGTATTTTGAAGATGCTGTTTTAAGTGAACTTAAGTCTATTAAAAGTATTCCTTCTTCATTCTTATCTACTGGTGGTCTTAAAATTTATACTACATTTGATAGTAATAGCCAGAAAATTTTAGATGAAGCAATGAATAAAAATTTAAGTAATAACTCTGAAATACAAATCAGTTCGGTAATGATGAATTCTAACAATGGAGAAATTCTTGGAATACTTGGTGGTAGAGATTATAGTAAAAGCGAATTTAACAGAGTCACTTCTTCTAAGAGGCAAGTTGGTTCTACTATGAAACCATTTTTGTATTATACTGCTTTAGAAAATGGATTTACTTCTTCTACTACATTCACTAGTGAAAAAACTGTGTTTACTTTTGCTCATGATAAAACTTATTCTCCTGAAAATTATGGCAATTTATACGCTGATAAAAATATTTCTCTTGCTGCTGCTATTGCTTATTCAGACAATATATATGCAGTTAAAACTCATCTTTTTTTAGGCGAAGAAACTTTAGTTGAATTTGCTTCTAGACTTGGTATATCTTCTTCTTTAGAAGCTGTTCCATCTCTTGCTTTAGGCACTAATGAAATTAATATTTTAGATATGATGAAGGGTTATGGAGCTTTTGCTTCTATGGGTAAAAAAATAACTCCTCACTTTATTAGGAAAGTTTTAGATATAAATGGAAATGTATTATATGAATATAATGACTCTAATGAAGTTATTTTAAATAAAAGTACTGTCTATATTCTAAATGAACTTTTAACTAGCTGTTATAACAAAAACTTTGTTGATTATACTTATCCTACTTGTTCTAGCATTGCTTCAAAATTAACTAAGACTTATGCAATTAAAACTGGTACTACAACAACTGATAACTGGATTTTTGGATATAATAGTGATATTACAATAGGTACTTGGCTTGGATATGATGACAATAGAGAAACTAATAATAAAGATAGTTTAGCATTAAAAAATTTCTTTGCTTATTCTATGGAAAACTATTTAAAGGATAAAGAAAATGATTGGTATGAAACTCCTAGTAATGTTGTCGGTGTCTTGGTAGATCCTATTACTGGTAAAGTTGCTGATGACTCTACTCGTAACCCAACTTTATTTTATTATATTAGAGGAACTGAACCTAATAGTGAAGATTTGGAAGACGCTATTAAAACTATGAAAGAACAATAAAAAAGTGCTTATGGCACTTTTATTATTTCTACTAAATCTCCATTTTTTACTAAATGAGCATTTGCATCATCTGTATCTAGATGCATTTCAAAATAAGATGAATCGCTTACTCTTAATTTTACATGATTGATAATTCCACCTTTTTCTCCATCAATCATTACTGACACTTCTTCTACATCATCTAAATTGTACATTTTTGCTTGCTCTTTTAAAATATGTATATGTCTATCTGCTATTATACAGCATTCTTTACTTTCTAAAGTTCCTTGTGTTCCTATTATAGTTATTTTTTCTGATCCTAAAACATCTCCTGATTCTCTAACTGGTGGATTTACTCCTAGTTTAAATGCATCTGTTTTAGATATTTCTACTTGTGTATAACTTCTAAATGGACCTAGTACTCTTACGTGTTCTATTTCTCCTTTTTCTCCTTTTAATGTTACAAATTTATTTGAAGCAAATTGTCCTGGCTGATTTATAGGTTTCACTACTTCTAACTTTTCATCTTGAAATAATATCTTATAATCTTCTTCTGTTAAATGAATATGTCTATTTGATATTCCAACGCTAACTTTCATATACTACCTACTTTATTTATCATTATATCATATTTTTACATTTTTATAATATAGTTTTATAGAAAGGAAGATGTTATGAATAGTAATGTTTATGGAAATGTTTTTCCAGGAACACCTCTTTATTCTGGAGGAGGAAATGTTCCAAATCAAAGTTATACTGATTTACCTATGGAACAGTCTTATATTGAAAATATTTTACGTTTAAATAAAGGAAAAAATGCTCGTATACATATGACTTTTCCTGACTCTAATGAATTTAGAGATAGAGAATTTTCTGGTATCATTGAGCAATCTGGTAGAGATCATATCATTTTAAGAGATCCTAAAAGTGGTACTTGGGAATTACTTTTAATGATTTATGTTGATTTTATAACTTTTGATGAAAAAATTAACTATAGTGAAAGTTTTGTACCAAATAACTAGTTTTTTTTACATTTGTCTGCTATAATTTAAATAGGTGATGGTATGTTGATTTTTGTATATAGCCTTATAGCATTTATATTAATTTGTATTTTACTTATATGGTATATTTGTACTTATAATTATTATCAAACTTTTATAATAAGGATGAATGAATCAGAAGCTTTTATTGATACTACATTAAGAAAACGTTTTGATTTACTTAACAAATCTATTTCTATTATAGAAGCAAATGTAGATAAAAATATTAAGGTATTAGAATCTATTTCTAATTTAAAAAGTAAAAAGCTTTCTAATTTTGAACTTGATCGTATTTTAATAGAAGCTATTAATGAATTCAATCGTTTTAAAGAAGATATCCCTACTTTACTTGATAATGATTCTTTTTTAAAGATTGATTTAGCTTTATTTGAAAGTGAAGCTGAAATAGTAGCAGCTAGAAAGTATTACAACGATATAATAACTGATTATAATCATTTAGTTCGTAAATTTCCTTCTAATGTTATTGCTAAATTTTGTCATTATAAAGTTAAGCCTTATTTTGATGGTAAAGATATGAATGATGATGATGTTCAAGATTTTAAATTATAAAAAAAGAAATGTTTGAATCATTTCTTTTTTGTTTTATTCTTTTTTTGTTTTGGTTTATGTTTTAAAATATAAATTAATACTAATAACAACAGTACTACACAAACTATTATTCCTTCACTATAATCTTCTTCTTTTACTGTTTCTTCTATTGTTTCTTGCTTTTTATCTCTTTGAATTACTAATTCACCATCTTTTGAATAGTGATAATTTTCTCTTGCATATCGAGCTAAGTAATCTGGATTTTGTAATTTTTCTATATCTGTTTTTAAGTCATTTTCTTTTTCTTTTAAATCATATAATTCGTTTGTTAAATCTTTTTTTTCTTTTTTTAGACTGTATATCTTATATGAATAATAAAATAAACTTCCTAAAAAATAAACTAAAGCAATTATTGATATTGGAACTAATAATACTAATTTTTTTTTAGTACCTTTACTAACCTTCTTCTTTCTCATATAATCACCTTAGTTAATTATATATTAATTCTTTATTTTTGTAAATAAAGCATAGCTTGTTATCATTCCTAAAGCAATCATTAATAATCCATATGGATGCATAATACCACTGTTTATCTTTTCTAATATTAGGTAATACATATATGATAATAAAAAACAAAATACTATTGTTGATGATATTTTTATATATGTATTTTTATGATATAAAATTTTATATGAAAAAAAATAGCTTAACATATAAAACATTCCAAATAAAAATGAATATAAGATAGTTAATAATTGTAATTCTAATTTCATTTAAATAGTTTTCCTAGAAAGCTTTCTTCTTTTTCTTTTTGTTTTGCTTGTTCCATATATGTTAAGCTATTTATTTGACCCTTTATTGATACGTTTCCTTGATATGTATCTAGTTTTACTATTTCTAGATCTGATCCTTTTATAACTATATATCCCATAATTGTTTCAAGTAAAAATTCTTCAGCATCAAAACTATCTATTTTTTTTACTCCACTTAATACTATATTTTTTCTATCACTAATACTTACTAAATGATTTGAGCTCATTATATTTTCCTTGTCCATTTTTATCACCTAGTTAATTATATTTACAATAAAAAAAAATATGCATTAAAGCATATTTTATTCTCCTACTTCTTTTTTATAAGCATCAAGTACTGCATCTTCAAACATTTTTCTGCATTCAGCTGTTATTGGATGAGCTATATCACGGTATCCACCAACTGATGTTTTACGACTTGGCATAGCTATAAATAAGCCTTTTTCTCCTTCTATAATTCTAATATCATGAATTGCGAAGCAATCGTCTAAAAGAACTGATGCAATTCCTTTCATTCTTGAGTCTTCTCTTTCTTGAAGACGGATATTTACTGATGTAACTTTCATGATTTATTCTCCTTTCAGTATCTTTCTAATTTAATTGTATACTATCTTATTATTAAAATCAAGAATTAATGTTTAATTCTTATTGTTTTTGTTATTATATCCGAATATGAAAATGATTTTATCTCATGTTCTTTATTTTTTAATTCTACTAAGAAGACTCTATCATATGCTTCTTTTATTTTTACTTCATATTCCTCATATTTGTTTCTTCCTAAATGGTATTTTAAATAGGCATCTTCACCTATTAGAGAAGTTAATTCATCTTTTACTTTTTCTATATTCATGTATCCTCCTATCTTGGATATCCTACATACATCGTTCCTCTAGTAATAATTCCTCCAATTCCATCTGTTCCATATTTTGTTGATTCTAATATATTTTTTATATCTATGTCTTTATTTATATCTGACATACTCATTTTTACTGCAATTATGGCTGGATCTAATGCATGAATATTGACTCTTTTTGGACTTGATGCGAAATTTGCTCCAGCTTTTATTAACTCTTCATAGTCTGATTGACATCCTCCTGCAATAATGATTAATTTTTCATGACTTTTTTCATATCTTCTTGCTTCTTTTATAGCATCAACATAGTACTTACTATTCTTATAATTTGATATTACATCTTTTGGACCTCTTTTTTTATAGTAAGCATCATGTCCTGTTATTACGACGATGTTTGGATTATATTCTTCTAGAAGTGAATATATAGATTTTGATATATTTTCTTCTGGTTCTAATATTCCTTTAACCCAAATGTTTGTATTTTTATAATAGCTTAAAGACCTTTCAAGGTAATCTTTATCCGCATCTATATGTAGTATTTTTCCTGGAATAAAAAAATAATCATCTCTTTCTAATCTAGGTATTTCTTCTTTTTCTTCTTCTATCTTTTCTTCATATTTTTTTAAATCTGCTTTAAATGCATCTGCAATTAACCTTATATTTTTACCTTTTAGGTAGCAAATGTCATCTTCTATTTTTTCTATTATAAAGACAACATCATTTGAATATGAATTTCTTGTAACTAAATCTCCTTTATTAAATTCCATAGTATCACCAATAAAGTTTATGTTTTAACTTTTAATTTATAACAAAAAAAGATAGCAGGCTATCTTAATATTTTTTGCTTTTGTGTTTCTATGAAATCTTCAAATCTTAATTGATTTGGATCTTTTAGTTCTTGTTCTATGTATGTTAACATTTTTGATTCTTTTACTTGATATTTAACCCATCTATTTAATATAGTTCTCTCTTCTTTTGTTAAATTTCTTTCTCTTTTTATTCTTTCCATTATGTTTAAAACAATAAATTTTGATAATAAAAAGTTATAAGCATCTCTATTCAACATTTCTACATTTACTTTACTTTGTTTTCTATAGTCTATAAATTTATCTACATCGCATATATGTAAGAAATCTTTTCCTATTATAAATGAACCTCTATTTATATCCTTTATTCCAACTCTATTTTCAGATAATTTATCTACATCTTCCTTTATTTCTAATCCACTTATATAAAAGTCTTCTGTGAAAAATCTGCTTGAATCTTCTACTTTATCTATACACTCCATCACTATTCCTGTATATATTCCGCTTTCATCAAGTAAGATGTCTTGAGGCATAGTAATTCTTTTTGTCATACACTCATTTACAAAATAGTTAGCTTTTTCAAAACTAAGTAATCCTTTTTCTTTTCTCTGTTCTATGTCATATTTTAAAAGTTTTAAAGCTAATTCCCTATATTTATATACTTTACCATCATGACCACTTCCAAGTCTTTCTAATCTTTCTACTTCTCTTATTTCTTGTAAATTACTGGCTAATAATACGTTCATACTTCCTCCAATAGAGAGCTATTATAAAGTAAAATATTACTTTAGTCAAATAAAAACTGTTCTTTTAGAACAGTTATCCTTTTAAATACTTTCTTACAGCTTTTAAACTTCCATACATACCTACTACTATACCAATGACTAATAGTATCAAAGATACTTGATAGATAAATGGTTGTGGTTCTATTAGGCTTATTAAGTTTGAAAATAATTTGCCACCAAATTTGTCATATATAGCTGCATATCCATATGTTGTTATTATTATAGGAATTACACTTCCTAGTATTCCTAAAAATAATCCTTCAAATACAAATGGTATCTTTATGTTTATGTTTGAAGCGCCTACTAATCTCATAATTTCTATTTCTCTTCTTCTTGAGAAAATAGTTATTTTTATTGTATTAGTTATTAAGAAAGCTGTTACTATGATTAAAGCAATTACTACAATATAACTTGCTTTTCTGACCATATCGAATATTGAAACTAGTTGTTCAATCATTCCTTCACCATATCTGACATTTTTTATTCCATCTAATTTCTCTATAGATTTAGCTGTCTCACCTATTTTTTCTACATCTTTTACTTTTATTAAGAATGTATCTTGTAGTGGACTTTCTTCTTCTGTCCATTCTTTCATTATATTAGCATATGTTTCTGATTCACTCATCATTTTTTCTTGTATTTGAGTTTTTGATTCAAATTCTATTGTTTCAATATTATTAATTTTATTTATCTGTTTTTTTATTTCGTCTTCTTGTTCCTTTGTTACTGTTTGATCAATAAAAGCAACTATGGTAGCGTTTTTTTCGACTTTTTTTGTAAAATTATTAACATTGTCTGTAAGTACTAGGGAAATTGCAACTACTATTAGGGTAATGGTAATACATGAAATTGAAGCTAGTGATAAAGAAAAGTTTCTAAATACACTTTTGGCTGCGTCACGTATATTTCTACTTAGAATTCTTAATGCTCTCATTTGTATATGTTCCTTTCGCATAGTCTTTTAAAATTCTACCATTGTCTAATAATATTGTTCTTTTTTTCATACTTGATACTATATCTATATCATGTGTTACCATGATAATTGTTGTTCCAAGTTTGTTAATTTCTTCTAATACATTCATTATTTCTATACTTGTTTTTGGATCCAAGTTTCCTGTTGGTTCATCACATATTAGTATCTTTGGCCCATTAACAATTGATCTTGCAATGGCGACTCTTTGTTGTTCTCCTCCTGATAGTTCATTTGGATAGTTTTTGGCTTTTCCTTTTAATCCTACTAGTTCTAGAACTTTTAATACTTTAGTATGAATTTCATCTTTTGGTAATCCTAATACTTCTAATGTAAACGCAACATTTTCATAAACATTTAATCTGCTTAATAATTTAAAGTCTTGGAATACTACTCCAATTCTTCTTCTTAATTTATATACTTTACTATCTCTTAGGCGTGATACATCTAATCCACCTACTTTTATAGTACCTTTTGTTACTTTTTCTTTTCTATACAACATATTAACTAATGTTGATTTTCCACAACCAGTTGATCCTATGATAAATACAAATTCGCCTTTGTCTATTTCAAGATTCAAGTCGTGTATTGCTGTAACACCTGTTTTGTATTGTTTTTTTACGCCAATACATTCTATTTGTGCCATGTTACCATCTTCTTTCTATTATCAATTATAACATTATAGAATTTTATTGTCCACCTGATGATTGATATGCATCTGTTACTACAAAGAATGCTTTTTCATCTATTCTATGAATTCCTTCTTTTACTATAAAGTATTCTTTTGTTGGAACTATACACATTATTACCTTTTGATGATTTCCTGTGTATCCTCCTCTTCCATCTAATATAGTGACCCCGTGTTCTAGGTGTCTAATTAAGAATTTTTTCATTTCTGTTTCATGTTCAGTTACTATATAAAAGCATTTTGTTGTATTTATTCCAAGCATTATTTTATCTGACATAACACTTATTATATATAATACCATAATCGCATACATTACATTTTCAAATGCGAAGAATACCTCTTCTCCACCTAAGAAGAATCCTGATGCTAAAACGATTATTCCATCGCTTAAAATTATTGCTTTTCCTATAGACATATGTCCATATTTAGCTAAAATTTGGTTTATTATATCTGTTCCTCCAGTTGTAAAACCTGATTTAAAATTTATTCCTGTGCCAAGACCTGCTATTACAGCTCCAAATATTATTGAAAGTAATACATTATCAACTTCAAAGTGAATAATACTTCCAATATTTGCTGTTAAAGCTAAACAAATTGGATATAAAATTGAGCCAAATATTGATCCTTTTGTCTTCTGCCAACCTAATGTAAAATAGCTGACAATTAAAAGTACAATATTTACTATAAAGACAAATGTTGAAGGATTTAATCCAAATATATTTTTTACTATAATTGATACTCCTGATACTCCTCCATATACTATGTTATATGGTAAAAAGAATAAATTAAATGCTGTTGAAAGCAGTAAACATCCTGCTAAAAATGTTAAAAGTCTTAATACTATATTATCACTTTCTAATATTTGTTCCTTATCTATTTTCTTAATCACTACTACCACTCCTTAAATTATCATTTATAAATTCATCTATATCTCCATCTAGTACGCCTTTTACGTCACTTGTTTCTGTTTTTGTTCTAGCATCTTTTACCATTGAATATGGATGCATAACATAACTTCTTATTTGTGATCCAAAATTAATATCCTTTATTTCTCCATTAATAGTTGCCATCTCATTTTTCTTCTTTTCTTCTTCTAATAAATATAGTTTACTTTTTAAAAGATTCATAGCCGTTTCTTTATTTTGAATTTGGCTTCTTTCATTTTGACATGTAACTACTATTTTAGATGGAAAATGTGTTATTCTCACTGCAGAATCTGTTGTATTTACTCCCTGTCCACCTTTTCCACTACTTCTATAGACATCAATTCTAATATCAGAATCTTGAATTACTATATCATTTATTTCTTGGTTTAATTTTGGTATAACGTTTATTGAAGCAAATGAAGTATGCCTTCTTGCATTGGAATCAAATGGTGATATTCTAACTAACCGATGAACTCCTTTTTCGTTTTTTAAATACCCGTATGCATAATCTCCTTCTACTAATATTGATGAGCTTTTAATTCCTGCTTCCTCCCCATCAACTCTATCTAATTCTTTCCATTTGAAATTATGTTTTTCACACCAACGTGTATACATTCTCTTTAACATGTCAGCCCAATCACAAGCTTCTGTTCCACCGGCTCCTGAATGTATTTCTAAAATTGCATCCATTTGATCATACTTACCATTTAATAATAATCTTATTTCTAAATTTGATACTTCTTTTTCAATAGTATCTTTTTCTTCTATTATCAAGTTAAGTATTTCAGAATCATTTTCTTCTTTTAAAAGATTTAATGTTTCTAATGTATTTTGTATTTTATTTTTTAGAGTTAATGTTTCGTTGTACTTTTGATTTAAGAGATTTTTTTCTTTTAAAATTTCTTCTGCTTTTTTTTGATCTGACCAAAAGTTAGTATCTGATATTATTTTATCTAATTCATTTATTCTATCTTTTAATTTATCTTGGTCAAAGAGACCTCCATAGCTTTTCTATTTTTATTTCTAGCTCTTTATATAAATTTATTAAATCTATAAGTTCCATTTTAACCTCACTATTCTTTAGTAATTATATCATAATAAAAAAATGTGATAAACACATTTTTAATAATTATAGATTTTTTCTTGTTTGTAGAACTTTTTCTAAAATTCTTTTTTCTTTTATTCTTTCTAAAGCAAGTTCGCTTTTTCTTTCTTTTGATGCTGAACTAGAATTAATACTATTTAATTTGTCAATATAGTAACTTTTTAAATCTAGTGAAGTTCTATATTCTATTTCTTCATCTAAATCTAAGTTTATTACTGGTAGTCCTGTTAAATAAGCATATAATTCTTCTACTATAGCTTTCGCTAATTCTTTTTGACCTTGTTGTGATAAATTAAAGTCCTTTGGAGATTTTATGGTTCTATTTTTAATACTTACTGTATCTACATACTTTGTATTATATGATGAACATAATTCTTTTAAGGCATAATTATATCTATATATTAAATTTCTGAAATCTTTATATTTCTTTTGTTTTAATACTTCTGGAATATATAGTCCTAATGAAACCATCATTGAGTTTGGGTTTAAGGTTAATATATTTCTAAAGTTTTTATCAACTTCATCAAGAACAATGCGAACCGTTTTGGGATCTCTTGCCTTTTTCTTTGCTTCTTCAAATACTCCGCTATTTTCTCTATTACTAAAATCTCTATCTATTTGATATGGATTAGTACCAAGTATTCTCATTAAGTCGTTAGCACCTGTTGAATGAATAATTATAGGAGCTGTTGTACTTTTTATCAAGTCACTAATTCCTATATATTTATCCATTTCTGTTGGTTTAAACATTTTCTTTAAAACTGTATCAGTTGCATCTAAAAATACATCTTTTGCTCTTGAATCTTTGTCTTTTTGTTCTAATAAAGTTTCTATACTACTATACATTGATAATGATTGAGCTAGTTTTATTTCTTCTACGGTTAAGTTATACTCTAGCATTAGGTTTATATGTTCTGCTTTATTTAATGATAAGAATGAAGCGTTTAATTTTAAACCAGTTCCTATTTGTTCCTGCAAATAAGATAAAATATTCTTACCTATTAATGATGTGGCGGCATAATCATTCATATTTATCATAACTAAATTTTCATTTTTAAAATGTTCTTGAACTACTTTTCTTTTTTCTTTATATTGCATATAAATTCCTTCCTTTTTTAAGACTTAACTATTCTAACACTGGTTATTTTTTTTGTCAAATAAAAGAATGTGATAATCACATTCTAATCTTTGTTCTTTAATGTTCCAATTTTTCCTGTTATGTCTTTTCCATAGAATTTGATTGCTGATATAATCATAACTGCTACTGGGAATGAAATCATTATTCCAAATACTCCAGCTACTTTACCACCAACGAATACTGACATAATTACTACTAATGGATGAACATTATTTGTTTTTCCATATACTAATGGATTTATGATGTAACCATCTACTCCAGATAATATAACAAAAGTTATAACTGTTTTTATAAATAACATTGGGCTTATAACAAATGCTGTTATTGCTGCTACTACATTTGTTGCCATTCCACCAAAATATGGTATTAATACACCCACCATTGCTAAAACACCAAGTAGTATAGCATCTGGATGTCCTATTATTGTATAAGCTAATGAGTATTCAACTACTGTAATTAACATTACTTTTAGTATTCCTACTAAATAATTTTTCATTTCATTATCTAATACTTTAACAAAATCGTATGTTTTTTTTGATTTATTATATAATAAACATCCTATTTTATTTCTAATTTTATCCATATCTACTAATAAGTATATTGCTGCTGAAAAAGCTATGATTGCAGTCGCAAAGTAACCAACTGAAACATTTATTGCTTTTGTCACTCCATTTGTTGCATATTTACCAACACTTGCTATTATATCATTCATTGAATTTGTAAGTGTTTCTTGTAAATTTCCCATATCGAAGTTTCCGTTTAGTGAAAATTCTTTTACGAATGCGATTAGTGAGTTTAATAAACTTATTACTTGATTTACTAATACTGGGGCTATTAATGCGATAAGTACAGCTATTACTCCAAATATTATAAATAAAATTAAAGTTACACCTAATGATTTAGGTACTTTTTTATCTATTAAGAACTTTAAGAATGGATATAATGCATATGCC
>CAKPMN010000017.1 GCA_934168005.1 uncultured Bacilli bacterium
AAGATTTAAAGGATATAATAAGTATTAACAGGACAATCAATACAGTTCCTATCAGAGAGTAAGTTCTACTACTGAATATTTAATTTTAATATAAGTAAATATCGATGACTTCAAATCTAACAATTTGATTTGTGTTATTAGCGCCTACTGTATACAAATAATAATTTATATAATAATCATCTGTATATTTTGAGATATCAAAATCTTTTTTCGTTTCAACAAGTGAATACTGAGCCTGGCCCGAAATAGAGTTAGCTAATAAAAATGAATTACCTTGTGAAGTTCCAAATCCATAGTGACCATTACTTGAACCATATGTTGTATAAAAATTATTTAAAATATATAAATTATCATGATTTGCAAAAGATATTTTATCTGTAATGGAATAATAAGCTGATGAAGAACCATTATGTGTATTACCTACGCCTATGTTATATTTATCTATGCCTTTACTTTGATAACCAGTGTGTGATTGTGATGTAGATATATATTTAAAACCATAAAGTTTTAAATCCCCTTTTTCTACTAAATAAAATGGTAAGCCTGCTTTATATTTTTCTTCTTCCGTAATAGCTTTTGAATTTAAAAATTTAGAAACTAAACTATTTTTGTAATATTTAAAAGCTTTGATGTCAGAAATTAGAGTTTTAGAAAGCGTTAAATATTTCATTGCATCATAACTTTCAACTAATTTGTTCATTAATGTATTGTTTTCAAGTAAGCTTGAAAATGAAGAAATACTAGTATAATTAATTCCTGCTAGAGAAGCTAAAACTTTCCAATTATTATATCCATCTGAAAAAATTTGCCATCCTTCTGATGTATATAAATAAGCTATTATAGGATTCCATTCTCCAGAAGAATATTGATAACATAATCCTAATGGTAATATTAAAGGATTTGCTTTAACAGAAACTTCATTGTCATGATTAAGTTTAATCCAAATCATTCCGTCTTTTGCATTAGTTGGTTCTTTTGCCGATACGATATATTCTCCAGAATATTTAATAAATGGTATAATCGCAACATTGTTTAAATCACTTTGAAAAGGAAGATCCGCAGACGTTTCATAAACTTTTATATTTAAACTAAATGAATTATTAGTACCACCAGATCCTCCTGTTCCATTTGCAATAATATAATTTAGTTTAGCTAGTATTGTATCGCAAGAGCATGCTGCATCATCAAATATATTATCTGTTATTTCTAGCTTCATTTTATCTAATATTCTTTTTCTTGTATCTGTCATAGATAAAAGTCCCATTATTATTGCTAAAAACAATACTAGTAGTGGGTATAATACCGCACTTACTACAAATCCTTTTTTATTCTTCATATTATCACCTCTTTGAGTATTAATAATACTCATTACTCTTATTTAATTTTAATATAACTTTTGAGTAGTGTCAATACTCAATAAATACTTTTTTATTTTTTTATTGGTACACTTAATAAGGTGATGTTATGAAAATTACAGCAAACGATTATGATGCAAAGGACATTATTAAGATAATACGTGAATGGACTGAATTGTCTCAAAAAGATTTTGCTTCTAGCATTGGAAGAAGTCGTGATAGTATAAATAATATTGAAAATGGGAGAAATCGTATTTATTTAAATACGTTGCTTGATATAGCAAAAAAGCATAATATTATCATTACTATTGAAAAGAAAAAGTAAATTTTTGATTAACTATTAAAAAAAGGCTCATTTTTATGAACCTTTTTTATATTTCTTCTCTTTCAAACTTTTCTAATATGTTTGTAAAACATTCTGGAAGATTTGATGTAAAATACATTTCTTTATTTGTTCTTGGATGGATGAATCCTAGGTCTTTTGCATGCAAACACTGTCCTGAATCATCTATTATTTTTCTATTTCCATACACTGGATCATTTACTACTGGATGATTTATATAATTCATATGAACACGTATTTGGTGAGTTCTACCTGTTTCTAGTCTTAATTCTACTAGTGTAGCATTTTTAAATCTTTTAATAACTTTTAAATTAGTAACTGCTTCTTTACTGTTTTTATCAGTTACTGCCATTTTTTTTCTATCTGTTTCACTTCTACCTATTGGAGCATCTATCTTAGCTGTATCTTCTTTTATTACTCCCCAAACTAAGGCTTGATAAACTCTCTTAGTCGTTTTATTTTCCAGTTGTTTTGCTAAAGAAGCGTGGGCAAAATCATTCTTAGCGACTACTAAAAGTCCTGTTGTATCAGCATCTATTCTATGTACTATTCCTGGGCGAAATTCACCATTTAATTTTGATAATTCTTTTGAATGATATAATAATCCATTTACAAGCGTATTTGTTGGGTTTCCAACAGCTGGGTGAACTACTAAGTGATTTGGTTTGTTTACTACCAATAAATCATCATCTTCATATACTATTTCTAAGTTCATATTTATTGGTTCTAATGACAATTCTTCTTCTTTTATGACTGGTAATGTAATTTCGTCATTTTGTTTTAAAATATAACTTTTTTTTACTGGTTTTCCATTTACTAGAACTTGCTTATCTTTTAATGCTTGTTCTATCTTACTTCTTGAATATTCTGTTGTGTTTGCTAGATAAGTATCTATTCTTATATTTTCTCCTTCAAATATCATTTTTTATCCTCCATCATAATTCTTATCATAAGTATAATACCTGATATTACTATGAATGTATCTGCTAAATTAAATACTGGAAAATTGTATCCTCCAAGATTAAAATCTAAATAGTCTATTACATATCCTAATCTCATTCTATCTATTAAATTACCTAGTATTCCGCCTATTAACATACCATATAGTATAAAATCATACTTATAATGTTTTGTTTTTGTTATATAATACACTAAAATTAGTAGTATTAAAACACTTAATATTATTAAAAAAGTTTTTGAATCTGTAAATATGGAAAAAGCAGCGCCTGTATTTTGGACATATGTTATTCTGAAAAAATTTTTAATTACTTGAATCATTTCTGTTAATTTTAAATTAGTTGTAATAATGTACTTTATTATTTGATCTAATACAAGTGATAATGTTGTTACTAAAATTATTTTAATATTTTCTTTCATATTTCCTCCGATATAAAGAGAACTAAAAGTTTGTCTTTTAGTTCTTTTTCATTGCCATTTTTCCTTTAGCTGTTTTTGCTCCACTATTATATGTAGATAAAACATTTGATTCAAATGATGTTACTTTTGTTTGTGAATGTTTATATTCTTTTATTGATAATGTAATCATTTCATCTAAAAGATCTGTATATTCTTTTCCTTTTGGTGTAAAGAAGAAGAATGCAAGACAACCTGGAATTGTGTTTGGTTCATTAATATATGCTTTTTTATTTTTTCTATCTACTAAAAAGTCAAATCTTGTAACTCCTGATAGGTTTAAAGCTCTAAAAGCTTTTTTAGATAAGTCATATATTTCTTCTTTCATCTTATCATCAAGTGGTGCTGGTATTTCGAATCCAGTTGTTTGAATACTTGATGTTTTTGATGCCATTTTTCCTTTTTTTCCACCGCCTGAAATGTATTTGTCTTCAAATGTTAAGAAGTCATTATTTGTTAGCATTTCTCCTATTAGAGAAGTTTCTACTCTCTCATAGTTACCAAGTACGGCACAGTCTACTTCTAATGGATTAGGTATTAATTTTTCAACTAATATTTTAGTATCATATTTAATTGCTTCATTAATTGCTTCATCTAGCTTATCTGATTCTTTTACTACTTCTATTCCTATAGAACTTCCTAGTAGTGCTGGTTTTACTATAACTGGTAATCCTAAAGATTCAATATTTTTAACTATTTCTTCTTTTTTGGTTTGATATTCATAGTCATAGAACCAAGTATAATCTACTACTGGTAAATTATTAGCTTCAAGTAATTGTTTTTGAACTACTTTATCTTGCCCAATTGAAGCTCCCATAACTTTTGGACCTACAAATGGTATTCCTATTTGCTCTAATAATCCAGCTAGTGTACCATCTTCTACACCTTTTCCATGTACTATTGGAAATGCTATATCTAAATCAGTTACAACTTTTTTAAATAATCCATTTATTTGTTGCAAGCAGAATTTACCGTCTTTTTTTATTAGACATACTTTTTTGGCATATCTTTTTAATAAGTCAAAGTCACGGTAGATATCCATTTCTTTTAGTTGTGCTCCTGTATACCAAGTTCTATCTTTTGATATATAAATTGGGATTGCTTCATATTTATCTTTATCTAAGAATTCCATGGCTTGAACTGCAGTTATGATACTTACTTCATGTTCTACAGATTCTCCACCAAAGATAACTCCTACTTTTATTTTCATACTATCACTCTTTCTACTTTTATATTATACCATATCTTTAGTATTTGTTAAAACTAATTATCATTTTTTAAAAATGTTTGTAAAACATTTACTACTTGTGGCAAATATTCTAAGTATGTATAGTGTGTTCCTTCATATATAACTACTCCTGAGTCTTTGATGAGTTTTTCTAACTCATATGCTTCATCTACTGGAACTGCCTTATCTTGTGTTCCCCAAAATATTAAGGTTGGGCATGTTATTTTCTTTGCTTCTTCTGTTAAGTCTAGATTTACTGTTTGAACTAGTATTTCTCTCATTCTTACTGATGCATTTTTATAATCTGTTGATCCTATATGTCTTTTTGCAAAGTTTTCTAACTTATTTAATATTGGAACTTTTTTTAATGTTTTTAGCATCTTTAATTTTAATGATTCTTTTTGTATTTCTTTTTTAAATGGGGATGCGAATAATACTAATTTTTTAACATTATATCTTGATGCATAATCAATACTAATTTTTCCTCCAAATGAATGCCCCATTAATATTGGATTTTTTATATCTAATTTTTCTAATAGTTCGTGTACCATATCTGAATAATCAAAAACTGTCCATGTTTTATTTGGTTCATCTGATTTTCCATATCCTGGTAAGTCAATAATTAAAATATTAAATTTATCTTTAAAATTATCACCTATTGGCTTCATCATTTCTATATTTTGTCCCCAACCATGCAGTAAAACTATAGTTGTTTTTGAATCTGTTCCATATCTTATATAGTTTACATTACATCCATTTATCTGCATACTTCACCTCTATTTAATTATTTTCTTTAGATTCTTTAAAAATGATTTTGTCTTTAAATATAGCCCTGTATAATTATCATAATAAGAATCTAAAAATGTATTTATTTCTTTTTTTATATCATCACTCACTTCTAGTTTTGATATTTTGTCTATGTCTACATAATAATACATTCTTATCAGTTTTATTGTTTTTTCGTTTACTATTAATCCTTCTTTGTAACATGATTTACATACTAGTCCGCCTATTTTATATGAAAGTGTTACAATAGAGTCTTTTTTTCCACATATACTACATGAATCTAGCTGTGGCATCACGCCTAAGTAATCTAGATATTTTAGTTCTAAGATATTTGTTATTACGAATGGGTCAAAACCTTCTTCTATCTTATTTAGACTTGATATTAATAGCTTATAAATATCTTTACTATCTGATTCTTTGCTTACTTGTTCTGCAAGATCTAGAAGATATGATGCATAGCTTATCTGCTCTATATCTTTCTTTATATTCTTATATGAATTTTTTAAATCAGCTGATGTTAGCGTGGATAAACCTTTATTCTTATCATAATAAGTGAAATCTCCTACTGTAAGTTTTGTTGTTGTACTTCTAAGTTCGCTTTTTAAACTTTTTGCTCCTTTAGCTATTAGAGAAATAACTCCTTCTTCTGTTAGGATATTTATAAGTTTACTTGATTCTTTGAATGTTTTTTCACTTATTACTATTCCTTCTATTTTCTTAATCATTTATTTCTTCAAATCTATATTCTTGTGTTACTTCTGGATATTTATTTTTATCAACTTTTGATACAAACATGTCTAAAGGTCTTGCCCATATTTGTTTTGTCTTAATATGTTCATATATAACTTCTAATTCATTTGTTTCTGTATTAGTTGCGATACAAATTACTTTTATTATATGTCCTTTAAAATGTCTATATTTCTTTCCTTCCACTACTTTCATCTTTATTTCTCCTTAATTCTTTATATTTTAGATAGTATTCTATTTTACCTGTTTTACAAAATAAATCCCATAATAAATCATTCATATTATCACCTAACTTATTATGGGTATATATTTTTTAGTTCATTCTTTTTTCTTCTAATTTTTCTGTTATTTTTTTTATTTCTTCTGGTATTTCTTCTTTTGTTGTTATTGTTGATGATACCAACATTTTTTCATCTGTTGTAAAAGCATCACTTTTAATGATTGAAATGCTTGTTTTTAGATTATCTTCCTCTATTTTTCTTCCTTCTAGAATTTCTTGTTTTGCTAAAGTAGATAGATTTAAGTTTGATGATACAATAGCTTCATATGGTTTTATTTGATTTACTTTTCCATATTTTAATAATTCAAGTATATATTGTTCAGAGAAGTCTTTAACAACTTCTTTTTTATATTTTAGAATAAATAACATCAAGTAGTAATTATCAACTGGACTTGATATACAGAAATTAGCTATGTCTCTATTTATTCTTTCTATTAGTTTTTGAGTATATATCTTTACTTCTGTCTCTTGTGATTTTGGAATATTATTATCATCATATAATATTACTTTCAAGGCCATTAAGTTGTATGTATCCACTATTTTTCCTCCTCTATTATTCCAAATTCTTTCAAATATTTTTCTTCTTCTTTCCAATTATCTACTACTTTGACAAAAAGTGATAAATATACTTTTTTTCCAAAATACTCTTCTAAGTCAATTCTTGCCATTGTTCCTATTTCTTTTAGCATTGAAGCATTTTTACCTACTATTATTTTTTTTGCTCCAAGTCTATCAACTATTATTATTCCTTGAATTATTACTTTATCTTTTTTATGTTCTAAACTTTCTACCATACACGTTACTGAATGTGGTATTTCTTCTCTTGTTTTAAGTAATACTTTTTCTCTTATTATTTCACTTACATAAAATTTTGTTGTTATGTTTGTAAATGTATCATCTTCAAATATTTTTGTTTCATTTGGCATGTATTTCTTTAATGTTTTAATTAGACTTTCTACATTGTCTCCTTTTAAGGCTGATAAAGGAAATATTTCACTAAACTCATGCTCTTTTGATAATGTACTAATCATTTCTAATAGCTTGTCTTTTTTTACTTTATCAACTTTATTTAAAACTAAAATGATTGGAATTTCTTCTTTTTTTAGTTTTTCTAAGATGAATTCATCACCTTTTCCATATCCTTTTTCTGCGTCTACTAAAAATAATATTACGTCTACGTTATCTGATGATTGGTATGCTTTTTTATTTAAAATATTTCCTATTTTATTTAATGGTTTATGAATACCTGGTGTATCAACAAAAACTATTTGTGAATCTTCATCCTCGTATACACCTTCTATTATATTTCTTGTTGTACCTGATACTGGTGAAGTTATCGCTAATTTTGTTTCTAGTATACTATTTAATAGTGTACTTTTACCTGTGTTTGGTCTTCCAACTAATGATACAAATCCACTTCTCATAATAAATCCTCACTATCAAATGGATATGGGCATAATTCTTTTAATGTATGTTCTACTACTTCTCCTTTTGTTGAAAAACATCTAACGATTACATCTAAATCAAACATTTCTAGCATCATTTGTCTACATACGAAACAAGGCATTCCTATTTTTCCACTTGATACCATTATATTTATTTCTTTAAAGTCATGTTTTTTATAGCCATTTGTTATCGCATTAAATATAGCGTTTCTTTCAGCGCAAGTTCCAGCTCTTGTTGTTGCATCTTCTACATTTACTCCCATAAATTCTTTATTATCTTTTGTTACTAATATGGCAGCAACTTGATAGTTTGAATATGGGCTATATGAGTTTTTTAATAATTCTTGTAATTTTTCTTTCATAATACCTCCAATATATAAGGAATAAATATCATTAATCCTATTATTAATGCTGAAATAGAGAAAATTAATGTCGCAGATGATGCTGTATCTTTGGCAATTTTAGCAAGAGGATGAATTGATGAAGTTATTAAATCTATTGTTGCTTCTATTGCTGTATTAATCATCTCAGTTGCGGATACTAATCCAAATAATAATATACATATTATCCATTCTGTTTTTGTTATATTAAAATATATTCCAAGTATAGTTGTTACAACAATAGCTATTAAAATAATAATCATATTATGTTCTTTTACTATTGCATATTTTATGCCATCTAATGCGTGCATAAAGCTTTTTAAATATCTTTGAATAGGTGTTCCTGTATCTTTATTTCGTAATATTTTCTTCATTTAACACCTCTTTTTGCTTAGTAAACATTACTTTTTCTTCTTCTTTTGTTTGATGATCATATCCTAGTAAATGGTAAAAACCATGTACTGCTAGAAAACATATTTCTCTTTCTAATGAGTGACCATATTCTGTTGCTTGTTCTTTGGCTTTTTCTAGTGATATATAAATATCTCCAAGTAATCTTGGTGTTGTTACAATGTCTTGCTCATCTTCTAGAGCAAATGTTATTACGTCTGTTGGTCTATCTATTTTTCTATATTCTCTATTTAGTTTATGAATATATTCATTGTCTACTATAATTACATTAAAAATAACATCTTTTAATTGTTCTTTTTTTATTCCTCTATTTAATACTCTTTCTATTGATTTATCATATATATTTTTATCATCTGTTAAATTTACTATTTCAAACATACTATTCCTCTATTTCTTCTATCTTTTCTTTTGTTCCTATGTTTTTATAAACTGTTACAAAAGTTTCTAATATTATTTTACTATTATTTTCCTCAACTTTCAATTTTTTTATATCAATAATATGTTCTTTTATAGTTAAATTAGAGTTGATTTTCTCTTCTATTTCTTGTAATGCCTTATTTATAGCTTCTTCTTTTGTATATGATTTAGTTATCTTTTCTTGCTTTGTTTGATATTCTTTGGATAACTTTATTGGTAATATATTACTTTTTAATATTGTTTTTTCTTTTATTCTCTTAATTTTATATTTTTTTCTCGTTAGTTCTATTCTTCTATTTAGAATAGTTATAGTATATACTTTTTTTCTTGATTTTGTATCTTTTACTTCTTCATAATACTTTGGATATTCTGATGTTACTTTATACCAAACTTCTCCATATACTTCTCCTTGGGCATTTATTGTATCTTTCTTTGTTTCATTTAAATAAATATCTCCTCTTATTAAGATATCTCCTTTTCTTACATATTGTTCTTTTTTTACAGTTATTTCTCCTTTTTCTGCACTTATTTCTTTTATAATTGCGTTATTATTAGCTACTATATTATATTTTTCATCTGTCTTATCTGTATTTGTTAAAATTCTTTCTTCTACCTTGACTATATACTTGGTACCTTCTTTTATTATTTCAATCCATTCTATTTTATCTTTATAATCTTTTAATATTTTTTCTTTTATATCATTTATTTGTTTATATGTTTTTGTTCTTGAGTTATTTTTTATATCATATTTTTCTAGTTCTTTACTTAAAAGTTCTCTTATTTTCTTATCTGAATGTATTACTTCTACTTTTGTTATTACAGTTGTTAAATACATTAAAAATAAAAATGACATTATAAATATTATTAAAAAGTGTTTGTTTTTATTTAATATATATTTAATATGTTTAATGCCATTTGTTCTTATTATTTTTATTTCATAACTTGTTTTTAAATTTAGTACTTTTTCTAAATCTTTATTATCTATTAGTATATTTGCTTCATGGATATTTATGTAATCACATCGTATTATATTTATATCAGCTTTTAACAGGTATTTTAAATATGTATATATGTTTTTACCTTTTATATTTATAAGTGTTGTGTTCATTTTAATCACTTCCTAGTGTTATTTTTTTTATTGTACCTGTTAGTAATAATTCATCTTTTAACATTCTTACAACTCTAATGTTTGATCCTATTATTTTAATTATTTTTTTATTTTGTTCTAATATTACTTCTTTTTCTTCAATATTTATTATTTTTGTGAAATTTAATATATCTATATAATTAAATGATACATTTATTTTGAAATCTGATTCTAATATAAGACTACGATATTTTTCGAATGGATTCAATTTTATCACCTATTTTATTATATAAAAAAAGAGGCTATTTAAGACCTCTTAGATATGGATTTGTTCTTATTTCTTCACCAAGTGTTGTTTGTCCTTCATGACCTGGATATAGTATTGTTCTTTCTGAATAGTTTTTAAGTTTTTGAATAGAATTTAGAAGTTCTTCTAAATTTCCTCCTTCTAAATCATATCTTCCAACAGTTCCTTTAAATATAAAATCTCCAACAAACATAAAACCATATTCGTAGAAATAATAAGTTACTGAATCTTTTGTATGACCTGGAGTATATATAACTTCTAGTTTTATTCCTAAAAAGTCATATCTTCTTTCTTCTAGATTCTGTCTATCGTATACTGGGCATCCATAAAATCTTACTAAATCGGTTAAAGCTCCTATGTGATCAAAATGTCTGTGCGTTAATAGGATACCTATTAGCTTATTTTCTCCAATAGCGTATTTTATCTTATTAAACTCATCACCTGGATCTATTACTATTGCTTTACCACTTTCTACTAATATATAACAATTTGTATTTAAACTACCTACTTTTACTATTTTTACTTGCATGTTTCCTCCCATATTACATTTTCAAAGCTTTCTTCTATTATATGTTTTTGAAGATCATCTTTAAGTGGTGAGCCTGATGCATGAAAGTGTCCTCCGCCTCCATATTTACATGATAATTTTGTTGTATCAACCTCTTTTTTTGATCTATAAGAAAATGATCTATCAACGTTTACTACTATTGAAACATCTATATCTTCATTTAATTCACACATTTTATTTCCTATTATTGATCTATTTTTTTCGGCGAATACTATTCCTACTTTAACTCCGTCTATTTTAGCTTTCAACATATGAGATAGCTTATCTTTTACATATTTATTTTCCTTTTCTTTTTCTATTTCTAATAATACTTTATCTATATCAGTAAAATAAAATGTATCATTTTCTTTTATAAATTTAGTCATATTAGTTATAAATCTATCTCTTCCATATATATCGTATAGTTTAGCAAAATCAAAAGCTAAATCTTTATCAGTTTCATTAAAATCAAATGTATCTTCCATTCTTACAAGTTCTAGCATTTTCTTAAGAGATTCTTTGTTTAAGATTTCATTATTTGTTATCTTAGTTAAATGTTCATAAAATAGTGTTGACCCACATTCTTTTCTATTATTTCTCTCATCTATTTCATGAATGAAACTATATTTATTTAAATGTGATCTTGATTCATGATGATCATATACTTCTATTTTGGTTATATTATTTTCATAAATATATTCTGCCATTGCGTCTGACATACATAAATCGACTATATAAATATGGTCATAGTCATCTATTATCTTTTTTAATGTTTCATCTACTTCTAATACATCAACAGAATATGATGTTATATCGTCTAATACTAAGTTTGCTAATACGATTGGGAAAGCTCCATCAGGGTCTGCGATATGTGTTATTAATGCTTGTTTCATATTTCACCTTCTAATACTTTCTTTACTGGTCCATAAGTTTTTCTATATCCTTCTATAATTCCATATTTTTGTATTGCTTCTATATGTTTTTTAGTAGGATATCCTTTATGATTTTTATATCCATACATCGGATACTTTTCATCTAGTTCATACATCATTTTATCTCGCGTTACTTTAGCTAATACTGATGCGGCAGCTATTGATATACTTTTAGAGTCTCCTTTTATGATTGATGTTGTATTGATTTCTAGATCAAGTGGCATTGCATCTATTAAAACATGCTCTAAAGGTATTTCTTTCTGTACTTTGGATATTGCTCTTTTCATCGCTATTTTAGTTGCTTCATATATATTATATTTATCTATTTCTTCTGCTGATGCTTCGCCTATGGCATAGCATATAGCATGTTCTTTTATATATTCTGCATATTCGTTTCTCTTTTTTTCTGATAGTTTTTTAGAATCTGTTAATCCTTCTAAAACAAAAGAAGAAGGCAGTACACAACAAGCTGTTACAACTGGGCCATTTAATGGACCTCTTCCAACTTCATCTACTCCTCCAATATATTTTATTCCTTTATTCCATAGTTCTTTTTCATATGCATATAAGTCCATATTATCACCTAATTTATTATAACATATTTTTTTCATAAACTTTAAATATGTACATATAATATTTTAGAAAGTGAGGATATTTATGAAAAAAGATGAAAATAGAAATTCACCATATCCAATTTATCCTAGTTATCCAGGATATCCATATGGTCCAATGTCTCCTATGATGCCACCTTATCAAATGCCTGTTACAACTGGTAGCTCTTGTAGTTCTGACTTATCTAGTTTAAAAGATGAGGTTGATATGCTTAAGAAACGTGTTAGTTATTTAGAAAATAATCTACTTTCTAATAATTACAATAATTATAACAGTTCTAATTATCAAGTTATGTAAAAATACCTTCAAGTTTAATCTTGAAGGTATTCTTTTAATTTTATATTAGATATTCCCATTACATTTGAAACGCTTTCTATCCCATACTTTTCTATTAATCCTTGTAATAGATTTTTTATAGTACTATTACGTTTTTTTAATAATTCATTTTCATGAGCTAAATTCTGATTTTCTTTTTCTAATTTCTTTATTTTCTTTATGTATTCATCTGATTCTCTTACTTTAATAGATGTTTCTAGTTCTTGTTTAATATATTTTTCTTCTAGTTCATGATATGATTCTCTTATTTGATTGTATTCAATCATTCTTACTGTATGGTTATTTAGTTTTTCGTTTGTTTCATTTAGTAATGTTTGTCTTTTTACTTTTTCTTCTTCTAAGAGGTCTTTTAAGTTATCATTTACTTCTAAAATTTCTATATTTTCCATATTCCACCTCTTTTTTTATTTTAACATAATTATTAACTAAAAACCACTTCTTTTAAATAGTTTTTCTAACTCTTGTTTTGTAAAATGTATCATTGTTGGTCTACCATGTGGACAATGAAAAGGATTTTCACATTTTGATAAATCATTTATTAGTTTTTCCATTTCATTCATTGTTATATATTCATTAGCTTTTATAGCTTTTTTACAGCTCATCATAGTTGCAACTTTCTCATTGAATTTTTCCACTGTGAAGTCTTTTTCAAAAAATATTATTGATTCAAGCATTTTTCCTATTGATTCTTTTATTTCATCTTTTGGAAGCCATATTGGATGTCTTTTTATTACTACTGATGATATTCCAAATTCTTCTATTTCAAATCCTAAGTTTTCTAATATATTGAAGTTTTGTTTTAATATTATAAATTCATTGGTTGGAAATTCAAATGTAAGTGGAATTAAAGGTCTTATTGAATCAGTTGTCTGTTCTCCCATTTTCTTTTTAAAATACTCATAGTTGCATCTTTCTTTGGCTGCATGTTGATCTATTAGTGTAATTCCTTCTTCATTATGACATACTATATATGTCCCAAGTGCCAATCCGATTGGATATATCTTTTTAAATTTTGGGTTTTCAACTTCTTCTAAATTCAATGTTTCTTTTATAAGCGGAGATGTTGTTATTTTTTCTTCATCTTTAACTTCATAAAAATCATCTATTTTAAGTGGCTCTTCACTGTATTCTAGTTCGTTTTCACTTACCTTTATATCTACTTTTGGAAGTGGTGTATCAAATGATAACGATTCTTGAACTGGTCGTTTTATTTGTTCTATTTCTCTAGCCTCTATTTTAGGGGTATGATTTAGTGTTCTTAAGTTTTCTTTTATTTTTTCTGATACTAATGTTAATAGATTATCCATTTTAGAAAACTTAATATCCATTTTTGTTGGATGAACATTTACATCTATTAATGATGGATCAACTTTTATATCTATTACTACTACAGGATATCTATTATCTGGTTTATATGAGTGATAAGAATCATTTATTATTCTATTTAATTCCATGTTTCTTACTACTCTTCCATCTACTATTGTTACTATACCATTTCTAGATGATCTATGTATTTCTGGATATGTCATATATCCATTTATTTCATAGTCTTCCATCTCTCCTTCTAACTTTACCATTTTTCTTGCAACTTCTATTCCAAATACTTCTTTTATTACTTTAAGTAAATTATTACTTCCGTCTGTATTTAAAAGTGTTGAGCCATTATTTGTTAAAACAAACTTTATATCTGGATGAGATAGAGCTATTTTATTAACATATTCTGTTATACTTGCAAGCTCTGTATAAAAGCTTTTCATATGTTTAAGTCTAGCTGGGGTATTATAAAATAAATCATTTACTTCTATAGTTGTTCCTTTTTTTAAATCAGATTCTTCAACGCTTATTAGTTTTCCGCCTTCTATTTTAACTGTTGTTCCAACTTCATCACTTGATGTTTTAAGTAACACTTTTGATACTGACGCAATTGATGCTAAGGCCTCACCACGGAACCCTAATGTATTTATATGAAAAAGATCTTCTTCTGTTTTTAACTTACTTGTTGCGTGTCTATTAAAAGCCATAACAGCATCTTGTTTATCCATTCCTATTCCATCGTCTATTACCTTTATGGATACAATTCCTGCTTCTTTTAATTCTATTTTAATTTCTTTTGCTTGAGCATCTATTGAATTTTCGACTAATTCTTTTACTACTGATGCACATCTTTCTACTACTTCTCCAGCTGCTATCTTATTTGCAAGTAGCTCGTCCATTTGTTTTATTCTTGACATACTATCACCACTTTAATTATACCATTTTATATGTATTTTAATAATACTTTTTTATCTAATAAGTCTTTATCTAGATTTGCTTTTTCTATTGTTCTAATTAGCGTTGTCTTTTCTATATTTTTCATAAATTCTTTTAGTTCTTTTAATGCTTCTATTTTATCGATTTTATATCTGTCAAAAAATATATACGCTATAGCTAGTCCAAATGCATAAGATATTTTTTTTGCATATTCATAAAGATCAACTTGTTCTTGTTCTAACAAGTCTTTTATATCTTCTAGTGACATTATATAATTTAGTTTAATAGAATTCATAAAAACTGTTGATGAGATACTTTGATCTGTATCTTTTAGATAATCATCAAACAATATGTTTATAAAGTGAGGGTATACTTCATCTAAGCCATTAGCTTTACAATTTAGAACTACATCTTTTTTTAGATTTCTTCTGGACATAGATACTGCTGAATGGGCTAGCTCGTGAACTAATTCATGGGCTATATCTATATAATTAGAGTCTGCCAGTAGTACATATGGACTAAAAGTATTTAATGATTCGTATGTTACACCATCTCCAGCATGCATTCTTTTATTTATTATTAATACTTTTTCTTCCTCACTTATTCTTTTTAGTTCTTTTAACAGTTCTATATCATTATTTTTTAAAAAGTCTATAGCTAATTCAAATGATTGATTTGTTTCGTCTTGCTCTAATATTTTTTCATATTTTCTATGGTCGAATAGATGAATATTTTTTAAATATTCATCTATAAAATCTATTGATTCGCTAAAGTTTCTTATTATGCTTCTTTCGTGAACTTGATCAGCTCTATATATGCTTCTTTTTCTAAATACTTCTGGTTTGGCTATACTTACATTTAGATCTCTAGCTAATTCATATAGAGTACATAAATCTCTTGCATATAGGTCAAAGTTTCTTTCACTCATTGATTTTTTTAATTTAGATTGTAAATATTTTATATCTTTTATAATTAATTGTTCATATTTTTCCATAAGTCACCTTTTTTTGATTAATATTATATAACAAAAAAAGCTATTTTTATAGCTTTTTTAATAATAATACTTTAATGTTGATGGATTTAATCTTGTTCCACTAAATGGTGGGCCACCTCTCCATACTTCAAAATGTAAGTGTGGACCTGTTGCGCTTCCTGTTGAACCGATTAATCCAATTGTTTCTCCACGTGATACTATATCTCCTACACTTTTTAATCTCTTTGACATATGGGCATATAGTGTATAATATCCATTATTATGATTTATTACTATATAGTTTCCATAAGACCAATGATATCCTGATGTAATTACTGTTCCGTTATTTGATGCATAAGCTGGTGATCCATAACCTGTACCTGATATATCAAGCCCTGTATGAAGTTCACGGCCACCGCCAAACGGATTAGAACGCCATCCATAGTATGATGTAATTGTGTAACCACTTCTTGTAGGCCATAACCAGTTTCCTGTTAGACCAACTGATGGAACTACTTTTTGACCATATACAACAATTTCTGTTACTGAAGGTTTTATTTCAACGTTGCTTAATGGTTTTACGTATGTTACGTTGCCGTTAACTGATTTTACTTTTTGACTTACACGTTCAATACCATTAACACCTTTTTGTTCTGTTTTCGTGTATCCTTTTTGTAAGTTAGCATCATATTTAACAGTTGTTGAATAGTTTTTTGTTTTATCTTCGACAACTGACTTTTCAATTACAACATTTATTTGAGGATTTGTAACTCCTATTGTTACTAATTGTCCTGGGAATAAAAGTGTTGAACTTGATGTAAATGTTGGGTTTGATATTAAAAATTCTTGAACACTTATTTTATTATTAAATGCGACATCTTCTATTGTGTCACCTTGTTTTACTGTATATTTTTTTTGGTCTTCTGTTGTTCCAAAAAGCAAGAATTTTGTTAATTCACTAGCATCTGTATATATTGTTTCTGTTACTGGAATTTTTACTTCTTTTATTGTTATGTCATCTTCTAGGTAAACACTATCTATATAAGATCCAGTTGTTACTATTTTTTCTTGTGTTTTAGCTTTATAAGCATTATATTCTTCTTCTCCAACGAATGTTTTTATAACATTTGTTATTGAATCTTCAAATATTTTCTTATTCATAATATATAACTTTGTTGTTTTAGTTACTTCTTCTAGATCTTTATTTTCTTGTTCCTCTTCGACAACTCTTTTTAGAGTAAATTGATAGCCAGATACTGTGAAAGGTTTTTCATTTACTATACTTTCATATATCTCACCT
The DNA here is from genome assembly GCA_934168005.1 of uncultured Bacilli bacterium. Classification (GTDB taxonomy): domain Bacteria; phylum Bacillota_I; class Bacilli_A; order RF39; family UBA660; genus CATOJL01. The sequence continues at coordinate 17,150 of CAKPMN010000017.1, forward strand.
ATAGTAGAAATTTTACCTTCATATGTCACTATTTTTTCTACGTCTAGCCCTTGTGGAGAATATATTTTATCTGTATTAAATCTTTTTTTATATTCTTCATTTTTATCATTTATATATTTTTCTAGCTTTTCTTTTGATGAAATAACCCCTATCTTTTTACCATCTAGGTATACTTGGTAAAAAGTTTTTGGTGAAGCATTTACTTTTGTTCCAAACTCTAGGAAACATGTTCCTATAAAAATAAATATCATCAAAATTAAACCTATAACTTTTTTCATATCATCACCATAGTGTAATTATTATAGCATAATTATTATTTTTTAGTCAAACAAAAAAGGGGTATCCCTTTTTTATAAAAATGTGGTATTAAATAACCCATTATCAAAATTTAAATTAGTTTGCAAGAACTAAACGGAATGAAACGCTGTCGAGAACACCACCAGTGAAACGATCGAAGAAGGAAGGTCCTGCTATGACACCATAGCTGACACAGCCACCACGGAAGAACCAAGGATAAGACCCATCTACAAAACCCGATGAACCAGAGAAGAAAGAATTTATATAAGCTTCTTGTGTTCCACTACTTCCAGTTGATGTTAACTTACCAAAAGGTCCTAATTCTCCTGTTGCATCTCCTAGTATTCTATTTTTATATGAAATAATACTAGATGTACTACCATATACATCAAAATATTTTATCTTTGAATTTATTTCACTTTCTGTAAATCCACTTGCTCCTATTTTTCCTGACATGTATGAAGCCATATATTCGTGCGCTCCACCTGACATATCATATATTCCTGTTATGTTTCCTGTTGTACTAGCTAAATATCCTGTTGTTGTATTATAAGCTACTGTTACACTTGAGTCTGTTCCATATTTGTTACATGTTTCATTTGAATTTGTCCATCCGCATGTTGGTTCTTTTACTGATGCATATCCTGTTTTGTAATCTAAATTATTATTTATTCTTACTTTTGAGTTCTTTCCATATTTTGAATATGTTAAATATGTTACAGCTCCCCATTCGGTATTCTTCATCATATGACTATTTAAATTTCTATTATAGTTATAAGCTAAATTAAACATTGTTTTTATATTTAAATTTCTTAATGATGTCTCAAGTGGTCTTACTGTTATCTCAGAAATTGTTCCTGTTGTTTCAAACTTTCCTGCCCATATTCCATTTGTATTAAATGTTGTAAAAGCTGGGTGTGTTAAATATGATCCTACAGTTGTGCCTGTTGATGCTTTTGTATATTTATCTTCAAACACTATTTCTATTGTTTTATTTATACTGTTATCAACATTTGTTATTGAATCATAGTTTCCTAAATTAAATATTTTATATCTATATCTTGGTATCCATACCATATAACTTTCTATATTACTATTTGGTATTTCTTCGCCATATTTATATGTCTTTGTTTTATCTTTTAATATTACTGCATTTGCCCATTTCTTATCTTCATATTTATACCATTCTTCTGTCGGATCTGCATATGTTACTTTTCCATCATTATTTATCTTTACTGGTAGCAAGTCTCCTTCTACTACTGGATCTGCCCCATTTAATATTGATTCTTTATATGTTAATTCTTTTATTTCTTTATCACTACAATTACTTAGATATCCAACTTTACTTGAACAATATGATATTTCATTATTATTATTTTTATATGTTACATAATATTCTCCAAATTTTAGATATGCTTCTTTTACTATTCCTTTTTCTACTGTTACTTCATTACTTGAATTTGAATCTGGTTTATCTCCTTTTAAATTCAAATCTAATGAAGCATCATTTTTTGATAGCTTATTTCCAATTACTGTATACTTACCATCATAATTTGTATTTCTTGATGATGCTATTGTTTTTGATACTATTGCTTTTTCAACTGAATCTACATAACTTAAAGTACTTGATTCAGTTGCTCCTTTTTTAGCTGATTCTATCATTCCTAACACTTGTGGTGTTGCGATTAATGCGATTACCGCAAGTATTACTATTACAGCTAGTAATTCTACTAATGTGAATCCTTTTTTATTCTTCATACTACACTTTCTCCTATTCTATATATAAAGTATACCCC
>CAKPMN010000018.1 GCA_934168005.1 uncultured Bacilli bacterium
TGGACCCTATAGGACTCGAACCTATGACCGCCCGGTTATGAGCCGGATGCTCTAACCAACTGAGCTAAGGGTCCATTACTCATAAATAATAACATAAATATAAAAATGATGCAATATCTTTCTTTAAAAAAATTATAAAAATTGACAATTGAAAAATAAATGTGTTAATATTAATGCATAAAAGGTGATTATATGAAAAGAAATAATCTAATATTTAACCCTTGTTGTATTTGCTAACACTTGCTAAGACGCAGGTGTATTTTAAGTATACTTGGGTCTGTATAAAAAAGCTATACAGATGTATAGCTTTTTCTTTTAAATAAATAATAATATAAGGTTAAATATGATATAATATTTAGGAAGGTGATTTAATGAAACTTTATAATACATTAACAAGAAAAGAAGAAGAGTTTGTTCCAAATAATAAAGAAGAAGTAAAAATGTATACTTGTGGACCAACAGTATACCATTATGCACATATAGGAAACTTAAGAACATATATATTTGAAGACGTCCTAGAAAAAAGTTTAAACTACATAGGATATAAAGTAAAAAGATGTATGAATATAACAGATGTAGGTCATTTAACAAGTGATTCAGATTCTGGAGAAGACAAGATGTTAAAGGGTGCTAAAAGAGAACATAAAACAGTTTTACAAATAGCAGATTATTATACAGATTGTTTTAAAAAAGACTTAGAATCATTAAATATAAAATGGCCAGAAATAGTATCAAAGGCAACTGATAATATAGATGAATATATTAAGATAATTGAAAAATTATTACATGATGGGTATGCCTATCTATCAGATGGAAATGTTTACTTTGATACATCAAAACTTGATGACTATTACAAGCTTACAAATCATAAAATAGATGAAATGGTAGTAGGAGTAAGAGCTGGTGTAGAAGAAGATAAAGCTAAAAAGAATCAAGCAGATTTTGTTCTTTGGTTTACAAAATCTAAATTTGAAGATCAAGAGTTAAAATGGAACTCTGCATGGGGAGTTGGGTACCCAGGATGGCATATAGAATGTTCAGGTATATCAATGAAGTATTTAGGAGAATATTTGGATATTCATTGTGGTGGAGTTGATAACATATTTCCTCATCATACAAATGAAATAGCCCAATCAGAATCATATCTAGGACACAAATGGTGTAATTATTGGATTCACGGAGAACACTTAAATGATCAAACAGGAAAAATGAGCAAATCAAAAGGAGAATTTTTAACAGTTTCATTATTAAAGGAAAAAGGATATAATCCATTAGAATATCGTTATATGTGTTTATCAAGTCAATATAGAAAAGTATTAGTATTCTCATACGATGCATTAGATCAAGCTAAACAAGCATATCTTAAATTAAAAAACAGAGTTCAATTACTTAAAGAAGAAGGAAAAATTGAACAAGATAAATTTGAATTTTATGATGCGTCATTTAAAAGAGCTCTAGAAGATGATTTAAATACATCAGAATCCCTAACAGTTTTATATGATGTACTAAAATCAGACATAACAGATAAAACAAAAATAGAATTAGTAAAAAGTTTTGATAAAGTATTATCACTTGATTTATTAAAAAAAGAAACAAAGGAAATAGATGAGGCTTTAAAAAAATATATAGAAGACAAAATAGAAGAAAGACGACTTGCAAAAATAAACAAAGATTATACTTTAGCAGATAAAATAAGACTAGAATTGGAAGAAAAAGGAATAATTATAAAAGATACAAGAGAAGGCGTAACTTACGAAGTAAAGGAGTAATATATGAAAAATGATAAAATAACATCAAGAGATGTGGATTTTGCAAAATGGTATACAGATATCATAAGAGCAGCAAAATTATGTGATTATTCATCAGTAAAAGGATGCATGGTTATAGAACCAAATGGTTATGCAATTTGGGAACGTATGCAACAAATACTTGATAAAAAGTTTAAAGAATTAGGACATGTTAATGTACAATTGCCATTATTTATACCAGAATCATTATTAAAAAAAGAAGGAGAACTAGTAAATGGTTTTGCTCCAGAAGTAGCATGGGTAACACAAGGTGGAAGTCAAGAATTAGAAGAAAGACTTGCTGTTAGACCAACAAGTGAAACATTATTTTGTGATTATTATTCAACACATGTTAGAAGTTATAAAGATCTACCAATGTTATACAATCAATGGGTAAATGTCGTAAGATGGGAAAAAGAAACAAGACCATTTTTAAGAAGCCGTGAGTTCTTTTGGCAAGAAGGACATACTATCCATTCAACAGAAGAAGAAGCCATTAATGAAACTATCCAAATGATGAAAGTTTACGAATGGTTTCATCATGAGATTTTGGCAATACCATCTATAACTGGAAGAAAAACAGAAAAAGAAAAATTTGCTGGAGCAGAATTCACTCTAACAAATGAAGCCTTAATGTATAATGGTATAGCTCTTCAATCTGGAACAAGTCACTACTTTGGACAAAAATTTGCAGAAGCATATGATGTAACATTTACAAATAAAGAAAACAAACAAGAATATGTATATCAAACATCATGGGGAACAACAACAAGAATGATTGGAGGCCTAATAATGGTTCATTCAGATGATAAAGGATTAGTACTACCTCCAAGAATAGCCCCAAGACAAGTTGTAATAATACCAATAGGAAAAGATGAAAAAGTAGAAAGCTTAGCCGATAAATATAATGAAGAATTAAACAATAATAATATAATTTCATATATAGATAAATCAGATAAATCTCCAGGATTTAAATTTGCAGAAGCAGAAGTAAATGGAATTCCAATCAGAATAGAAATAGGCTCTAGAGACCTAGAAAATAATCAAATAACTTTTACAAGAAGAGATACAAGTGAAAAGATGACTCTTTCACTAGATGATCTAGATATAGTAAGATACGTAAAAAATTTATTAGAGACAATTCAAAATGATATGTATAATAAAGCTTTAGAAAGAAGAAATAAGCTAACATTTACTGCAACAAATATGAAAGAATTAGAAAACATCTTAAATACTCAACCAGGATTTATTCATGCAGATTGGTGTGGAAATAAAGAATGTGAAGCTAAAATAAAAGAAATAAAAGGATGCAAGTCTCGCTGCATAACAGACGACAAGTTAATAACAGGAAAATGTGTATGTTGTGCTAAAGATGCCAAATATCATGTTATTTGGGGAATACAATATTAATCGACAAAATACGACCAACAATTTTTATATAGTATAAATGGTGATGATATGAAAATAAAATCAATTATACCTGCAATACTATGTATACTTGTTGGTTTTTTTATGAGTAACTTTATGTTTAATCAATATGATAAAAATATAGAAACAGTTTTTAATGAAAAAAGTAAAGTTTATTTTTTGCAAATTGGAGTATATTCCAAAGAAGAAGAAATGAAGGAAAAATTAAAAAACATCTCAACTTATATTTATGAAGAAAAAAATAACTTATTTTATGCTTATGTTGGAATAACAAAAGAAGAAGAAAATTTAAAAAAATTAGAGGAATATTACAACTCAATGAAGTATGTTATATATAGAAAGGAAAAAAACATAAGTTCTGCTTCATTCTTAGAAATATTAAATCAATATGATTTAATGTTAAAAGAAGTAACAGATAAAAAGACAATAGGAGCAATAGAAGAAGAGGTAATAAGTAAATATGAGGAGTTGGTTTTAAATGACGAAAATTAAAGAAATACCAAGAGAAGAAAGACCAATAGAAAAATTAACAAATATAGGGGTAAAAAACTTAAATAATCAAGAATTGTTAGCTATATTACTAAATACGGGAACAAAAGAACTTTCTAGTAAAGAGTTAGCTGAAAAGTTATTGATAGAAGTTAATGGAATAGAAAATTTAAAGAATATAACATTAAACCAATTACTAAAAGTAAAAGGAATAGGAATTAAAAAAGCTTCAACTATACTATCAGCCATAGAACTATCAAAAAGAATGACAAAGAAAATAAATTATAAAGACAAAATAACAAATCCTAAAATATTGGTTAACTATTTTAAAGAACTATTAAAAGATGAACTACAGGAATATTTTTATGTTGTTTACCTAAATACTCAAAAACAGATACTAGAAATAAAATGTCTATTCAAAGGAACTTTAAATTATAGCTTAGTTCACCCAAGAGAAATATTTAAGTATGCTTATTTAAATAGTGCATCATCAATAATACTAATCCATAACCATCCAACAGGAGATGTCACTCCTTCAAAAGAAGATATAAAGTTAACAGAAGAAATTGAAAATATTGGCTATATTCATGAAATAAAGGTAAATGATCACATAATAATAGGAAAAGATAAATATTATAGTTTTTTAACTGGAAAGGAAGATAATGTTTGAAAAAAATACACCATACCTACTTTCCATTAGTATTAATAATAACAATTATTTTTTTTATAGGAGTTTTTTCTTTAACAATAAAATATCAAAAAAGTTTTACAATTATAGATAAAGTAGTAAAAGATACAACTCTATATTTAGGATATGTAATAGAAATACCCATAAACAAAACGAAAGAGGTAATAAATAAAATAAAAGAACAAAAAAATTTAACAAAAAAATATGAAGAATTAGTAAAAGAATTAGAAAAAACAGACTATATATCAGCTAAATATAATGAGTCATTAAAAGTAATAGAAGAATTAGAAAATATGTTAAATCTAAATGGAACATTATTAGAAAATAATTATATAAACGCAACTGTAATAAGTAGAAATTTAGATTTTTGGTATGATAAGATAAGTATAGATAAGGGAGAAAAAAGTGGAATAGAAATAAATGATGCTGTGGTGACACCAGATGGATTAATAGGAAAAGTAATATCGACATCACTTAACACTAGTGACGTCAAACTACTAACTAGTAACGACATAAACCAAAAAATATCAGTGAAAATAAAAACAAAAGATGATTATGCATATGGTTTATTAACAGGATATGAAAAATCAACAGATTCATTTATAATAGAGGGAATAAGTGGTAATGATATTATAGATATATCATCAGAGGTGACAACAACAGGATTAGGTGATGTCTTTCCATCTGGAATATTAATAGGATATGTAAAAGAAATAAATAAAGATCATTTTGATTTAGCAAGAATACTTAAAGTTAAATCAAAAGTTAATTTTAACTCAACAAGTTATGTGACAGTATTAAAGAGGATAATATCATGAAAAAATACATTTTATTAATCTTAACAATTGTACTAGAGATTGTTACATCTACATATTTATCTAGTTATATAAGCCCAATATTTACATATCTTTATGTTATATTAATATCAAGTAATATAAAAAACAAATACCAATTTTTAATAATTAGCGGAATAATATATGACACAATACTATCAACATATTTTATCCATACATTTCTATTTTTAATAATAAATTTTATAAAAGAACAAATGGATAAAAGAATAACAAGAAATGCTTTTATAACTTTTATAAACTTTATAATATATTTATTTTTATATAGAATTATAAGTTTTATAATATTTATGCTGATAAAATATAAAGAAATATCAATAGATTATTTCATAGAAAGTATAACAATTTCATTATTAAATATAATATTTTATTACATAATAATAAAATTAAAAGATGAATGTAAAATAAATGACAAAGCTATTTTATAAAAATAAAAAATATAGTATAATATTAAAATAGGAAAGAGGTAAAAAATGGAAGGTTTCTTAATTTTAGCAGCTATACTATCAATAATACTTACTATATTTGAAGTAGCTTCAGTATGGATTACATATGAAAAAGCAGGAGCAAAAGGATATGCAGCAATTATACCGATTTATAATGTTGTAGTACTATTTGAATTAGCAAATATACCACTTTGGATGTTAGCATTATTATTTGTACCAATTGTTAATATATATCCATTATACCTAGTTTCAACTTCACTAGCAGAAAGATTAGGAAGAAGCAAAACATTTGGAGTAATGTTAATGATATTTCCATATATATGTTATCCTTTATTAGCGCTTTCAAAAACAAAAATAGAAAAAGAATACGTCAATGAAGAAAAAGAAGATAATTCAGTATTAGAATCAGGGCCAATTGAACCTTTAGGAGCAATGCCTGATATAGAACTTAAGGATATCCAAGCTCCATCTTCTATAACAGAACAAGAAGTTCCAATAACTTCTACAATAACACCATCTATAGTCTCAAATGTAGTAGATGACTATAAACCAATTGAAAATGTAGTCCCAATCAATATAGAAGATCCATTACAGGCTCAAGCAAAAGTTCAATATGTAGAAGACAAAAAAGAAATATATCCAGATGTTAATATATATAAAACATGTCCAAATTGTGGAACGAAGCTAGAACCAACTGCTAAAGCATGCTTTTTATGTGGTAAAAGATTAGATGAAGAGAACTCATAAGAGTTCTTTTATGTTATAATGAAATAGGTGATAACATGATAGCTGATGTATTAGTAGAACTAAAATTAGGAACAGATCAAACATTTTCATATTTAGTTCCACGTGATATGAAATTGGAAGTAGGAGAACGCGTCTTAGTACCATTTGGAAAACAAGTGCTAGAAGGTTTTGTAATGAAATTAAAACCTTACGAAAAGACAGAATATGAGCTAAAAGAAATTATAGAACAAATAGATGAAAAAAGAATTCTATCTGATGAATTAATAGATATTGGAAACTATATAAGTAAAAAAACATTATCAAACACTATATCAGCTTATCAAACAATGTTACCAAGTGCTTTAAAAGCTAAAGCCAATTTTAGAATTTCCAAAAAATATAGGACATATATTGAATTAAATATCCCATATGATGAAGCAATAAAAAAAGTAAATAGAGAACAACAATTAAAAATAATCGAAAAATTAAGAAATGGAAAGATATTAAAAGAAGAATCCTCATCATCTCTTACAACATTAATAAAAAATAAAATAGTTAAAGAAACAAAAGAAGAAGAATATAGAATAAATAAACAAGTTACAAAAAAAGATAAAATAACTTTAACAGATGAACAACAAAAAGCAGTAGACGAAGTATTAAAAGCAAATGAATTTAAGCCATTTTTGCTATTTGGAGTAACCGGATCTGGAAAAACTGAAGTTTACATGAATTTAATAGAAGAAAAAATAAGGCAGGGCTTAAAAGCAATTGTACTAGTTCCAGAAATAAGTTTAACTCCACAAGTACTAGAAAAATTTTATAATCGTTTTGGTAATGGAATAGCTATTTTGCACTCAGGATTAAGTAATGGTGAAAAATATGACGAATGGAGAAAAATAGAAAGAGGAGAAGTAAATATTGTAATAGGAGCTAGAAGCGCAATATTTGCTCCAATTGATAATCTAGGAATAATAATAGTAGATGAGGAACACTCGACAACATATAAACAAGAGAACAATCCAAAATATAATGCAATAGATATCGCATTATATAGAGCTAAAAAACACAATATTCCAGTTGTACTTGGAAGTGCAACTCCACAAATAGAATCATTTACAAAAGCAAAACTAGGTCAATATAAGTTAATAGAACTAAAAACAAGAGTAAATGTTAAAATGCCTAAAATAACTTTAGTAGACATGAAAGAAGAAATAAAAAATGGCAATCCAATACTATCACAAATATTAAAAGATAAATTAAATGAAGTAATTAAAAATGATAAACAGGCTATAATTCTTTTAAATAAAAGGGGATATACTAGAATACTTACATGTCCATCATGTGGATACCAAGAAAAATGCAAGGCATGCGACATACCATTAACGTATCATAAATCATCAAATATGATGAGATGCCATTACTGTGGATATGGAAAGCCAAGAATAACTACATGTCCAGTATGTGGAAATAAAGAATTTAAAGATTTAGGAATGGGAACAGAAAAACTAGAAGAATATATCATAAATAATATAGAAGGTGCTAAAGTAATTAGAATGGATGTAGATACAACTACAAAAAAAGGAGCACATGAAAAAATAATAAGAGATTTCCAAGAGAAAAAAGCTAATATTTTAGTTGGAACTCAAATGATATCAAAAGGATTAGATTTTAAGGATGTAACATTAGTTGGAGTGTTATCTGGTGATTCAAGTTTAAATATACCCGATTTTAGAAGTGCCGAAAGAACATATCAACTTCTAAGTCAAGTTGCAGGAAGAAGTGGAAGAAGCTCTGATGGAGAAGTTATAATTCAAGGTTTTAATATGGAACATTATAGTATTATATACGCAAAAGAAAATGATTATGAATCATTCTATAATGAAGAGATGAAAATAAGAAAAGTATTAAAATATAGTCCATATTATAACTTATCAACAATAAAACTAAAGGGAAAAGATATAAATGAATTATTTAATGAAGGATATAAAATAGTAGAATACTTAAAGTCAAAAAATTTAAAAGACACATATATTTTAGGACCAAGTACAAGTATGATTCCAAAGATAAATAATATTTTTTCAGTACAAATATTATTAAAATATAAAGATACAAAACAAATATATCCATATTTAAAAGAACTAAAAGAAAAATATCAAAAAGATAAAATATTATTAGATATTGATATGTCTCCAATTCAAATGTGATATAATAAGAAAGGTGATAAACATGAATATAGAAAACATAAAACTAAAAGAAGAAGTTAGAATACTTTTTATGGGTACTCCAGACTTTGCAGTGCCAGTACTTCAAGGATTAATAGATAATTATAATGTTAGAGCAGTTGTAACACAACCTGATAAAGCTAGAACAAAAACAGGAGAATTAAAACCAACTCCAGTAAAGAAATTAGCAAACGATAACACAATATTAGTGTTACAACCAGAAAAACTAAAAGACTCAGTTGATGAAATAATTGCATTAAAACCAAATCTAATAATCACATGTGCATATGGACAATTAGTGCCAAGAGAACTTTTGGTATATCCAAAATATGGATGTATAAATGTTCACGCATCACTTTTACCAAAACTAAGAGGCGGTGCACCAATTCATAGAGCAATTATGCAAGGATATAAAAAGACTGGTATAACAATAATGCATATGAATCCATACCTAGATCAAGGAGACATTATATCTCAAAAAGAAATAGAAATTTTAGATACTGATACAGCTTCAACATTACATGACAAATTAAGTATTTTAGGAAGAGACTTATTACTAGAAACATTACCAAGTATAATAGAAAATAAAGCTCCAAGAATAAAACAAGATGAAAGTGAAGCAACTTTTGCATTTAATATAACAAAAGAAGAAGAAAAAATAGACTTCAATAAAACAACAACAGTAATATATAATCAAGTAAGAGGATTAAACTCTTTCCCAGGAGCATACGCAGTTCTTAGAGGAAAAAGAATAAAAGTATTTGAAACAAGAATAACAAATGAATATTATCCAAATCTAATAAATGGAACAATAACTAAATTCTATCCAGATGGAATAGGAGTAAAAGTAGAAAATGGAGAAATAGTCCTAACAGTAATTCAACCAGAAGGAAAACAAAAGATGAAAGGAATAGACTATATCAACGGAATTCAGAATAAAGACGAATTATTAGGCGATATATTCATGTAAAAGTTTACAAATAAAAAAAAATATGATAACATTAAAAAGCGAGGTGGACTTATGAAAACTTTATTAATAATTATATGTATTTTATTAATTGCGATTGTACTTTTACAAGCTGGAAAAGTAGAAGAAGGAAATATGTTTACAGGAAGTAAAAGTGACTTATTTAAAAATCGTAAAGAACGTGGTGGAGAATTATTTATCACAAGATTAACACTACTTTTAGGATGCGCATATTTTATACTTTGTTTTATACAAGGATTTTAAAATCAGTTTAAAACTGATTTTTTTAATTGTTGAAATACGAATTTTTGTTTGCTATAATAAATATAGTTAAAATCTATTAATTTTAACAAAATTTTAGTATAATGAAAAAGGTGGTATTATGTACGATTATATAAAAGGAAAAGCAGTAAACATAAGAAGTAATTATGTAACAATTGAAGTAAATAATGTAGGATATAAAATATATACACCATCTCCTTATAGTTTTGAAGAAGAAAAAACATATACAGTATATCTTTATCAATACGTAAGAGAAGATGAAATAAGTCTATATGGTTTTACAAAAGAAGAAGAAAGAGAATTATTCTTAAAACTAATAGAAGTAAAAGGATTAGGTTGTAAAATGGCTCTTCCAATACTCGCAACAGGAGGGGTAGATGGAATAATAGATGCCATAGAAAGAGAAAACATCTTATATTTAAAGAAATTTCCAAAGATAGGAGATAAAGTAGCAAGACAAATAATACTAGACTTAAAAGGAAAATTAGTATTAACAAAAGAATCAAGTAGTAAAGAGATGGAAGAATTAAAAGAAGCCTTAAAAGCTTTAGGATATAAGAGTCAAGATATAGAAAAAATATTACCAAAAATAACAGAAAATGATATATCAGGCCAAATCAAACAAGCTTTAAAATTAATGATAGGATAGTGATTATATGGAAGAAAGAGTTCTAACAAGCCATACATTAGAATCAGATACATTTGAAACTAGTATAAGACCAGATAGTATAGATGAATATATAGGTCAAAAAGAAGTAAAAGAAAACTTAAATGTTTTTATGAAAGCTGCAAAAATGCGCAATGAATCATTAGATCATGTTTTATTATATGGTCCACCAGGCTTAGGTAAAACAACACTAGCAAATATTATAGCAAACGAAATGGGCGTAAATATTAAAACAGCAACAGGACCATCAATAGAAAAATCAGGTGACCTAGCGGCTATATTATCAAGTCTAGAACCAGGAGATGTCTTATTTATCGACGAAATTCATAGAATTCCAAGATATATAGAAGAAATATTATATCCAGCAATGGAAGACTTTAAATTAGATATAATTGTTGGGACAGATGCATCAAGTAGGCATATAGAAATAGATCTTCCTCCATTTACATTAGTTGGTGCTACAACACGAGCCGGAGATTTATCTTCTCCGCTTAGAGATCGCTTTGGAATAGTATCGAAACTACAATTTTATACCGTAGAAGAGTTAACAGAAATAGTAAAGAGAACATCAAGAGTATTAGATTTTGAAATAGATGACGAAGCAGCAGTAGAACTTGCAACTCGTAGTAGAGGAACACCAAGAATAGCTAATAGACTATTTAAAAGAGTTAGAGACTATGCGTTAGTATATGAAAAAGATAGAATAGATTTAGAAATAACTAATATAGCCTTAGATAAATTAAAGGTAGACAAGCTAGGATTAGACGAAACAGATCATCACTTACTTGTATCAATAATAGAAAAATTTAATGGTGGTCCAGTTGGAATAGATGCATTATCATCTTCAATAGGTGAGGAAACTACAACAATAGAAGATGTATATGAACCATATTTATTACAAATTGGATTTTTAAAGAGAACATCAAGGGGCAGAGTAGTAACAGAAAAAGCTTATGCACATTTAAATATAAAAATGCAAGGAAGACTAGATATATAGGAGGTTTTATGAAAACAGAAGATTTTGATTATTATCTACCAGAAGAACTAATAGCTCAAACACCACTAGAAAAAAGAGATTCTTCAAAATTAATGGTAGTAGATAGATTAACAGGCGATATAAAAGAACAACACTTTCATGATATTATAAATGAATTAAAAGAAGGAGACACTTTAGTATTAAATGATACAAAAGTATTACCAGCTAGACTATATGGCGTAAAAGAAGAAACAGATGCTCATATAGAACTTTTAATGCTAAAAGAAATAGAAAAAGATACATGGCAATGTCTAACTAAACCATTTAAAAGAGTCCATGTAGGAACAAATATAACTTTTGGTGATGGAAGACTTAGTGCAAAATGCTTAGAAAAACAAGAAGAAGGAATAGCTATATTTAAGTTTGAATACAAAGGAATTTTTCTAGAAGTTTTAGAATCATTAGGAGAAATGCCACTTCCACCATACATTCATGAAAAATTAAAAGAAAAAGATAGATATCAAACAGTATATGCTAAAGAACCAGGATCAGCTGCAGCTCCAACCGCAGGGCTTCACTTTACTAAAGAATTACTAGAAGAAATAAAAAAGAAAAAAGTTGACATAGTAGAAGTAACATTACACGTCGGTCTTGGAACATTTCGCCCAGTTAACGTAGAAGATGTTACAACACATAAAATGCATAGTGAATTTTATCAGATGAGTAGTGAAGCAGCAGAAAAACTAAACAAGGCAAAAAAAGACAAAAGAAGAATAATTGCTGTTGGAACAACATCAACTAGAACATTAGAAACAATAATGACAAAATATAATGAATTTAGAAAATGTGAAGGATGGACAGATATATTTATATATCCAGGATATGAATTTAAAGCAATAGATGGTCTAATAACAAACTTTCATTTGCCTAAATCAACATTAATAATGCTAGTTTCAGCATTCTCATCAAAAGAAATAATTTTAAACGCATATAAAAAAGCCGTTGAAAATAAATATAGATTCTTCTCATTTGGAGACTCAATGTTTATAAGATAGGAAGTTTTATGAAGATAATTGTAATAGTAGGTCCGACTGCCGTTGGAAAAACAAAACTATCAATAGAACTGGCAAAAAAATATAATGGCGAAGTAATAAATGGTGATTCAACACAAGTATATAAAGAACTAAATATCGCAACAGCTAAAGTAACAAAAGAAGAGATGGAAAATATTAAACATCACTTATTAGATATAAGAGAATTAGAAGAACCATATACAGTATATGATTTTAAAAAAGATGCCCAAAAATTAATAGAAAAAATAAAAAACGATGGAAAAACTCCAATAATAGTAGGTGGGACAGGCCTTTATATAACATCACTTTTATATGACTATCAATTTGAAGAAGAAAAAAGTGTTAAAGTAGAGCCTGATTATGATTTACTTTTAAAATTAGATCCAGAAACAAAAATACATAAAAATAATAAAAAAAGAATAGAAAGATACTTATCATACTATAAATCAACAGGAAAAAAACTAAATGAAAAAGAATTATCAAAAGAAATGAAATATGACGCTATTGTAATAGGTCTTACAACAGATAGAAGCATATTATATGATAGAATAAATAAAAGAGTAGATAATATGATAGATAATGGCTTGTTAAAAGAAGCTAAATATATCTATGATTTAAATATACGATCAAAAGCAGTAATGACACCAATAGGATATAAAGAATTGTTCAAGTATTTTGATAATGAAATAACATTAGAAGAAGCCATAGAAAGAATAAAACAAAATTCAAGGCATTATGCCAAAAGACAATATACTTGGTTTAACAATAAAATGAATGTAAAATGGTTTGACGTAGATTTTGAAAATTTTGATAATACAGTTAAAAACATAGAAGAGTATATTGAAAGTATGATATAATGAAAAAGAGGCTAGATACTATGTTTAGAAAGAAAAAACAAGAGACAAATGAATCAGTAAACTATAAAGAATTAAATGGAATGATTCATTTAGCAAAAGAAATATTAAAGATAACATATATTCTTTTAATAATAGTTGGAATATATGGAGTAACAATAATAATAAAAGAATGGCATTTAAAACAAACAATTATAATGGTATTAAAAACAATATCACCATTATTTATAGGATTATTCCTAGCTTGGTTATTTGATCCAATCATTTCTTATTTAGAAAGAAAAGGAGTCAGAAGAACTCTTGGATCATTAGTAACATATATAACATTTGTTGCGATGATAATATTAATACTAGAACTAATTATACCTGTATTAATAACACAAATGAATGACTTCATAGCTATAATTCCAACAGTTATAGATAACTTAAAAGGCGTAATAAACAAAGTTGTTTTAAAATTTGATTCACAAGCATTTGATGCAATATCATTTAGAAATAATATAATAAATACACTAACAAGTTCTGGAACAAACATAACAAAAACATTACCTAATACAATATTTGATATAGCAAAAACATTAGTATCAGGACTTGGAATATTTATAGTTGGAGTAATAATAGGCTTCTACTTATCAGTTGGATTTAAAAGCGCAGAAGAATTAATAACAACACTAGTACCTAAAAAATTTAGAAAAGATGCGTTAGA
Source organism: uncultured Bacilli bacterium (assembly GCA_934168005.1). Lineage (GTDB taxonomy): Bacteria > Bacillota_I > Bacilli_A > RF39 > UBA660 > CATOJL01. The sequence continues at coordinate 14,163 of CAKPMN010000018.1, forward strand.
ATTAACAAACGATGTTAACACAACATGCCGTAACTTTGTAAGAGGAGCTATAATAGATGCTTTAGTAGTATTTTTAGTATCATCATTAGCGTTTACAATATGTGGACTTAAAGCCCCATTACTATTTGGATTATTCTGCGGAATTACAAATGTTATTCCATATGTTGGACCATATATAGGTGGAGCACCAGCTGTTTTAGTAGCGTTCTCTCAAGGAACAACGATTGGTATATTTACACTTGTTTCAATAATACTAATACAAGCAATAGAAGGAAACTTCTTACAAGCATTAATAATGGCAAAGTCAACAAAACTACATCCAGTAACAATAATAATAGGTCTTTTAGTATTTGGATATTTCTTTGGTATTATTGGAATGGTAGTATCAACTCCAATAATAGGAGCTTTAAAAGCAATATTTGTATTCTTTAATAACAAATATGAGTTAATTGAATTTGAAAAATAAATAAAAGATGGCTATCCATCTTTTTTTAGGAGGAACATGGAAAAATTAATTATATTATCAGGAAAAGCAAGAAGTGGAAAAGATACAGTATTAGAAATAATAAAATCTTATTATAAAGATAAAAAAGTAATAAATGTATCATATAGCTACTATCTAAAAGACTACTTGAAAAGAATGAATATGTTTGATGAAAAAAACAAGCCAAGAACATTAATGCAAGACTTTGGAACATACTTAAGAAAAATAAATAAAAACTTTTTAATAAATAGAGTACTTGAAGATATAGAAGTATTTAAGAACTATTATGATATTATTGTTATAACAGATGCAAGATTAATAGAAGAAGTAGAAATACCATCATCAATTTATGATGTAAAGTCAATAAGAATAGAAAGAGATAACTTTGACAATGGACTAACTATGAAAGAAAAAGAAGATATCACAGAAACAAATCTAGATAGTTATAAAAAATTTGACTATATTATAAAAAATGACGAGAACTTAAAAGAAAATATATGGAGGATTTTATGAAAGTATTAGCGATAGTAGGAATGTGTGGCTCAGGTAAATCTGTAGCATGTGATATTTTAGAAAAAAAAGGATATAAAAAAATATACTTTGGTGGTGTAACACTAAATGAACTTAAAAAGAATGGCTTAGAAGATACTCCAGAAAATGAAAAGAAAATGAGAGAATCTCTAAGAGAAAAATATGGAATGGGTGCCTTTGCATACCTATTACTTGATGAGATAAAAGAGACAAGCAAAACAGATAATGTAGTATTAGATGGATTATATTCATGGGATGAGCTAGTATGCCTAAATAAAGAAATCCCAAATTTAAAAGTAATAGCTATAGTAGCGGATAAAAATATACGTTACGATAGAATCTCTAAAAGAAAGGTAAGACCACTTACAAAAGAAGAAGCAATAAAAAGAGATATATCAGAAATAGAAAACATAAAAAAGGGTGGACCTATTGCATTTGCCGATTTTTATCTTTATAATAATGGAGACATGAATGAATATGAGAAAAATCTAGAAAAGATTTTAATGGAGGTATAAAATGAACTTAAAAGACTTATATATAAACTTTTTTATAGGAAAAGGACATAAACAAATACCAAGTGCACCAGTAATACCAGAAAATGATCCTTCTGTATTATTTAACACAGCAGGAATGCAACCTTTAATACCATATTTAATGGGACAACCCCATCCATATGGAACAAGACTTTGCGATTATCAAAAATGTGTAAGAACAAATGACTTAGAAAATATTGGAGATACATATCACCATACATTTTTTGAAATGCTTGGAAATTGGTCACTGGGAGATTACTTTAAAGAAGAAGCAATATCATGGAGTTTTGAATTTCTAACAAAAGTATTAAAAATAGATGTAAATCGTTTAGCTGTAACAGTATTTAAAGGAAATGATACAATACCATTCGATCAAGTATCACACGACAAATGGTTAAGCCTAGGAATTAAAGAAGAAAGAATAGCTAGAACAGAAGAAGATAATTTCTGGATAGCCGGTGAAACAGGACCATGTGGACCAGACACAGAAATGTTCTATTTCAGAAGTGATGATGAAATTCCAGACAAATTTGACCCAGAAGATTCTCGTTGGGTAGAAATATGGAATGATGTATTCATGCAATACTTTAAAGATGAAACAGGAAAAGTAACAGATCTTCCAAACAAGAATGTAGATACAGGAATGGGAGTAGAAAGAACAACTGCTATACTTGAAGGAAAAAGAGACAACTATGAATCAAGTATTTGGAAACCAGTAATAAACTTAATAGAAGAAATTTCTAATCTTTCATACTATGGTAATGAAAAGAGTATGAGAATAATTGCTGACCATATTAGAACAGCAGTATTTATAAGTGCTGATGAAGCAGGAATAAAACCTTCAAATACAGACCAAGGATATATTCTAAGAAGACTAATAAGAAGAGCTATAAGACACGCAAAAAAACTTGGAATAGATATTAATTCTAATTGGGAAGAGAAAATAGCTTTAAAAATAATAGAAATGTATGAAAAATACTATACAGAGTTAAGCAAGAATAAGGATGTAGTATTAAACGTATTAAAAACAGAAAAAGAAAAATTCGGAAGAACATTAGAAAAAGGTTTAAGAGAATTTGAAAAACAAACAAGAGATAATAAAGATATAGATGGTATAACAGCTTTCCATTTGTTTGATACGTTTGGTTTTCCAATAGAATTAACAACAGAATTAGCAAAAGAGAAAAATTTAAAAGTTGATGAAGAAGGATTTAACAAAAAATTTAAGGAACATCAAGAATTATCTAGAACTGCATCAGCTGGTAAATTTAAAGGTGGACTTGCAGGTAATGGAGAAATAGAGACAAAGTACCATACAGCAACACATTTACTTAATGCCGCATTAAAGCAAGTAATAGATGAAAACGTTCATCAAAAAGGTTCAAATATAACATCAGAAAGAATGCGTTTTGACTTTTCTTGTGATCACAAACTAACAGATGAAGAAAAGAAACAAACAGAAGATTTAGTAAATAAATGGATAAATGATGCTTTAGATGTTAAAGTAGAAGAAATGAGCAAAGAAAAAGCCGTTGCTTCAGGAGCAGAATGTATGTTTATTGAAAAATACCCTGACATCGTAACAGTTTATACAATAGGAGATAACGTATCAAAAGAATTATGTGGAGGACCACACGTTAAAAACACAAGTGAATTAGGTCACTTTAGAATAACAAAAGAAGAAGCATCATCATCAGGTGTTAGAAGAATAAAGGCTGTATTAGAATAGCCTTTTTTTGAAAAAAAGGAAAATGAATTATGGATGAAGTAAAACAAAATATGTTAAAACTAGAAGGAAAACTAAAAGAATATGCAACTTTTGATAAAGATGCAATTAGAATGAAACCATTAGAATATGATATAAGGCCAAATTATTTTAGAGACATAGATAGAATAATACATTCTTTATCATACTCAAGATACATAGATAAAACACAAGTATTCTCTTTAAAAGAATCAGATCATATAACTAAAAGAATGATTCATGTTCAATTAGTAAGTAAAATAGCTAGAACTATAGGTAGAGCACTTAATTTAAATGAAGACTTAATAGAAGCAATCGCCTTAGGCCACGATATAGGACATGTTCCATTTGGACATACAGGTGAAGCTATTCTAAATGAAATAACATATAATGATTCAAAGAGATATTTTAATCATAATGTTCAAAGTGTAAGAACATTAATGTTGGTAGAAAATCATGGTTTAGGAGAAAATCTATCAATACAAACATTAGATGGAATACTATGCCATAACGGGGAATTTGTAGAAGGAGAATACTACCCAAATAAAAAGACAAAAGAAGAATTTTTAGAAGAATACAATAAATGTTATATAGATAAAAATACTTTAAAACACTTAAGACCAATGACATTAGAAGGATGTGTCGTAAGAATATCAGATATAATAGGCTACGTTGGAAGAGATATAGAAGATGCGGTTAGATTAAATGTTTTTGATAAAAAAGACTTACCAAAAGATATAACAGATGTTCTAGGATCAGATAATAGAACAATAGTAAATACAATAGTATTAGACATAATAGAAAATAGTTTAAATAAACCATATATAAAAATGTCAGACAAAGTTTATAAAGCCTTAAAGGATTTAAAACAATTTAACTCAGTTAACATATATCAAAAAGCAAACACAAAAGAACAAATGGAAGAATACAAGCAAATGTTCAACTTACTATTTGAAACATATAAAAAAGAAGTAGAAGAAAAAAATACAAATTCTAAAATATATAAAGTATTTTTAAATGATATGAGTGAAGAGTATAAAACAAAAGAAACACCATCAAACATAG
>CAKPMN010000019.1 GCA_934168005.1 uncultured Bacilli bacterium
CTTTAATACAAAGTATTTTTCTATTTCATCATCATTTTCTACTACATGTTTCCAAAAATAAAAAGAATTGTTGTTGGCAGTTTTTCCAACATTTTCACCAAATAACCAAATATATTTATTTTCCATATTATCTTCCTTTGCTCATATATTGTAACATTAAATAATAACCAATAAAAGATTAAAACTTAAAATTTTAATCTTTTTCTACCAAAAATGTCAATAACTCTGTTGGTTGTTTTTTATTAAAAATAATATCATATATAAGTGTTATCATTGGTATATCTGCATTTTTGTTTTTTAGTAGTTGATGAATTGACTTTACAGTATATAATCCTTCTATTGTATGTGTATTTATATACTCATCTATTTTTTCTTTTGATTCTGTTACTAATGTATATCCAAATGAAAAGTTTCTACTTTTTTTAGTTGTACATGTTAGTAATAAATCTCCAAAACCTGCGAATGACAAAATTGTTTTTTTGTCTCCTCCTAATACATCTATTATTTCTTTTATATCATGAAGAGATTCTGTTATAAACATTGCCTTTGTAGATTCGTTAGCATTTAATCCTGATAACATACCTGATGCGATAGCAATTACATTTTTTATTGCTCCACATACTTCTGTTCCTACTATGTCATTATTTTCTCTTAGTTTAAAATAACGGTTTTCTAAAGCTTTCTTAGTAAGCGATATCACTTCATCATTTGTTGACGCAATGGATAAACCTATAGGCATCTTTTCTACTATGTCAACGGCAAAAGATGGCCCTGATATTACTCCTATCTTATCAGTTTTTATGTAGTTTGAAACAACATCATTTAAAAATAGACATGTGTCATTTTCTATTCCCTTTGATGCGATTATAATTGCTTGATCATCTATATATTGTGCTAATTCTTTAGAAATATCATCTATAAAAGGTGCTGGTACGGCTAATATTATTAAATCGGCATCTTTTACTGTTTCTTTCATATCACAAGAAAATTTTATTTTCTCTGGTATCACAAAATTTGGAATTAATTTTTCGTTTTTTCTTGTATTTGTTAGTAAATCTCTTTCTTGTTCAAATTTTGTCCACATCATTACTTCATGATTGTTATTATATATTGTATAACCTAAAGCTAATCCATAAGCTCCTGACCCTAAAATTGCTACTTTCATATTTTCTCCTTTTTAAATACTATTAATTTGCTTAAAATGTAGTTTACTATTGTAACTACTACTTGTACTAATAATTTTGCTATTTTATCATTCATTTTAAATAATGATACTGTTATAAACATTATTAGCATATCTAACAATAAACTAAATATTCTAGATGATACAAATTTTGTTAATTCTTTCAATTTATTGTTGTTATTACTTTTAAATACATATCTTCTATTAGTAATATATGCAAAGGCTACTGCACAAATCCATGAGAGAATATTAGCTACTTGTAATTCTAATGGATTATTTGGATTTAAAATAGTTGAAGCAAAAAGATAGTATGTCGATAGAGATACTACTGTCGTTAATACTCCTACTATTAGATAATTAATTATTTCTTCATATTTTTTGTATAAATTCTTCATATTTCACCTATATAAACTTTATCACAAATTACACTTTTCTTCAACTTAAAAAGCATTCTTAAAGAATGCTTATGCTTTCCATCTATTTTCTACATCACAGTTTGAACTATGTGGTGGAGGTGATGGAGGATCCATTTTTATAATCATTGGAATTGTAAATGCCTTACCAAATCCAACACATGTACCTGGTTGTAAACTTTTTTGTTTTTCTATTATTTCTTGATTAATGTTTGGTAACATTTTTCTAATGTATTCTAGATCTCTTGGGTGATTCATTTTAAATATTAAGAAATTTGAACATTGTGATATAACTGTTTCTGATATTTCAACTGGTCTTTGTGAAATAAGATTGAATATTAATCCATATTTTCTTCCTTCTTTTGCAACCCTATCAAATATGTTATATCCAAGTAAAAATTTATCATTATCATTTTGAACATATCTATGAGCTTCTTCTAAAAATATATGGAATGGAATAGAAGCTCTTACTTTTAATCCTTTTGTAAATGCAAACAACATTTTTGTGTATATTTTTGTTATTACTTTAGCTAATCTATCTTCTATATCTTCTAAGTTAAAGTTTATTATTTGAGCTTTTTTTCCTGGAGCGTATGTTACTAATGAAGCTATGTAGTTTTCTAATGAAATATATTCTGGATAATGGAAGTATTTTTCATCTTCTCCTATAGCTAATGAGTGAAGTCTAACTTTTAAAGCTATTGCTTCACTATATGTTTTTTCATTTCTAAGTAATCCTTCTGATATTAAAGTAAAATTCAAAGCTTTTTCTAAATCATTTAATGTAAAGAAATGTCTTTCTTGTGATTCATATTTATCTAAGTTATCATCAATAAATTCAGAAATATATTGTGTAACTAAAATACTTTCTACAAATGATCCATCTTTATCTATTATGAAACATTCTCTGAATTTTCTTACGTATCCAATTCCTTGAACTGGGGCTTCCAAATTAAATTGTGGTGTTGAACATGTAGCTAGTATTGAAAATATATCATTTCTCTTACTAGATGCATTTTGGTTTGTATATAGTATTGTCATTATTGCTTTAGCTATCAAGTGATTTTTATATCTTATGGCCATTTCGTTTGATTCTGAGAACACTCTAACTAATTTTAGCATTTCTTCTATTATTGGTATTTGAGCATGATCTGTTGCATCTAATAAAAGAGCCATATCGTCTACATCTAAAAGCCACAATGGTATTGATAATATATTTCCTTCTTTGTCATTGATATTAGTTGTATAGTATTTAAAATAAAAATTTGGATTTATCTTGTTTATATCTTTAAAAGCTGTATGATATTCTCCATATGCATCAAATATAAAGAAATTTGATCTTATTGGTACAACATTTTTATTTTCAAAAACATTTTGCATTAATCTTGCAAGTCCCCATGATTTACCAGATCCTGTATTACCAAAAATTGCTGAATGGTTTGAAAACATATCATTTACATCTATATATAATGGGTAATCATCATATAGAGGAGACTTTCCTATTAACATTGATGATGGTGTCTCCTTACCGACAATAAGTCCAAATTCTTCTTTTGTTATTAATCTTACAGCAGCTGATAAGCTAGGTTTTCTAATTACTCCGCCTAAAAATCGTCCATCTTTTATTTCACCTAAAAATCTTACCTTAATAAGTTCCATATCCATATCTTCAACTTCACCAACTATTTTTTTATTTGGGTCGTCAAAGATGATATGCATATTCATCATATCTTGAGCTAGTACATCGCCTTCTACTTTAATATGAGCAACATTGTCTGAAATGTATATAATTTTTCCAATCATATTAATCCCCTTCTTATAATATTTCTTCTATTTTATCCTTTAAATCTGATTCTTTTATTAATTCTTTTATTTTATTATTCTTTTCATATATTTTTAGTGTTTTTTCATAAAATAAAAGTTTTTCTTCTGTTTCTTTTATACTTTTATGAATAGCATTTCTCGTTACGTTGTTATTTTCACTTATTTCTTGTAATGTATAATTATTAAAATAATAATCAATAAAGTATTCTTTTTGTTTTTCTGTAAATAAATCTCCATATATATCAAATAAGTTTATTAAATAAATTGTCTTTTCCATTAGCCTATAAGTCCTGCAAGTAAGCATAAAATTCCAACTATTGTATAGCATGATGTCATGCCTCTTTTTTTATATATTGTCGCATTGTTATATGCCATTGAAAACATTGTTAAACCTAAAACTATTATTAAAAGAATATAAAACTCTTTCATAAATAATGTTAATATATATGAATATAAAACTCCCATAAATAGTACTGCTTGCACTAATAAGCTTACTTTATCAATTTTCTTATTTTTCATCTAAATCCTCCATATCTCCAAATAAGCCGTATATATAGTTTTCTATATCGAAAGGTTTTAAATCGTCTTCTTTTTCTCCCATTCCAACATATTTAACTGGTATATTTAAATTTTCTTTTATCGCTAAAACTATTCCACCTTTTGCTGTTCCATCTAGTTTTGTCAAAACTATTCCTGTTATATTAGTAATCTCTTTGAAGCTTTTGGCTTGACTTATTCCATTTTGACCTGTTGTTGCATCTATTACTAATAATGTCTCGTGTGGTGCATTTTCTATTTTTGAAGATATTACTTTATTCATTTTTTCTAATTCATTCATTAAATTAACTTTATTTTGAAGACGTCCGGCTGTATCTATTAAAACAACATCGTATGATTCATTAATGGCTCTATCAAGTGCATCATATATAACACTTGATGGATCTTTATCTATCTCATACGAAATGTCTGTATTTGTTCTTTTTGACCATTCTATCAATTGTTCTACAGCCCCAGCTCTAAAAGTATCTCCCGCTACTAATAATACTTTTTTGCCTTCTTTTTTTAACTTATTAGCTAATTTTGCAATTGTTGTTGTTTTACCAACGCCATTTACTCCTACAAATAGTAGTACTGTAGGACCTGCTGGGTTATATTTTATCTTATTTGACAAAATGTCATTTCCAACATAAATAATAAACATTTCATCTACTATTATTTCTCTTAAGTCTTTTGAATCTTCTATTTTTTCACTGGCTACTCTTTTTTTTAGCCTTTCAATAAATGACATTACTGTTGATACTCCAATATCACATGTTATTAAAATATCTTCTAATTCTTCAAAGTATTCTTCATCTATTTTTTTATGTCGAAGTGTTAGTTCTGTTAATTTACTTTTCAAATTGTTTCTTGTTTTTTCTAAACCTTTATTATAAACTTCCACTTCTTTTTTATCTTTTTTACTAAGTGCATTTTTTATTCCAGTAAATAAATTCATATTATCACTTTCCTTAAATGTAATTTTACTATAAAACTATTTAAAAAACAATCTTTTAAAAGTGGACAAATAAAAAAAAATAGTCTATAATTAACCTGTTAGTTCACTGAAACAAAAAAGAAAGGAGAATTTATGAAATTTATACAGAGCGAAGATACAAAGATATTTGCGCTTGGTGGTTTAGGTGAAGTCGGGAAAAATATGTACTGTGTTATGCATGGTAATGAACTTATAATAACAGATGCAGGAATGCTTATGCCTGATAGTAATTTGATGGGTGTTGATTATATCATTCCTGATTATACTTTTTTAAAGAAAAACGAGAGTAAAATTAAGGGTTTATTTATTACTCATGGTCATGAAGATCATATTGGTGGTATTCCTTTTTTACTTCAAATGGTTAATATTCCTGTCATATATGCTCCTAATCAAGCTGCAGGTTTGATTAGAAAAAAACTAGAAGACAGAAATATTCAATACAAAAATTTAGTTGTTTATGATGAAAAAACAAGAGTAAAATTTAAAAATATAGAGGTAGAATTTTTTAGAACTACTCACTCTATACCAGATTCTCATGGAATTTGTATAACTACTCCAAATGGAGTTATTGTTACAACTGGGGATTTTAAATTTGATTTGACACCTATTGGTCCTATGGCTAATTTACATAAAATGGCCGCTATTGGAAAACGTGGTGTTACATTACTTTTAAGTGATTCTACTAATGCCTTATCTGAAGGATTTTCTTTAAGTGAATCTTGTGTTGATAATGCCTTATCTGAGATTTTTGAACAAAAAAATAGTAGAATTATTATTGCAACTTTCGCTTCAAATATTTATAGATTAAAACATATTGTTGATACATGTCAAAGAAATGGTAGAAAAATAGCTATATTTGGTCGCAGTATGCAAAACAATATAGAAATTTCTATAAATGGTGGTTATATAAAAAATAAAGACATATTTATTACACCAGAAGAAGCAAATCATTTACCTTTAAATAAAGTTTGTCTTTTATGTACTGGTAGCCAAGGTGAACCATTAGCTGCTTTATCCCGTATTGCTGATGGGTCTCACAAACAAATTAAATTACAGAAAGATGATGTTGTTATATTCTCATCTTCTGCTATTCCTGGTAATGCTGCTAGTATTGGAAAAGTTATAAATAAATTATATTTAAAAGGTGTTGAAGTTTATACTACTTCTTCATTAAGCAATATTCATACTAGTGGACACGCTAACGAAGAAGAATTAAAACTAATGTTCCGACTAATAAAACCTAAATACTTTATGCCATTCCATGGCGAATATCGTATGTTAAAAAAACACGCGGATATTGCAGTTCTTTGTGATATTCCAAAAGAAAATACTTTTGTTTTAGGTAACGGTGAAGTTTTATCTATGAGAAAAGGTGTTGTTAAAAAAGCTGGTATTGTCCAAGCTGGCGACACTTATGTAGACGGTAATCGTATTGGTGATGTATCTGCTTCCATTATTCGTGATCGTAAAGTCATGGCTAATGATGGAATTATAGTTGTTATTGCCAACATAGATGCTTCTAAACCTGCTTTACTTGGAAAAATAAATGTTACTACTAGAGGATTTGTTCTTGTTAATGACAATATAGAACTTTTAAATCAAATAGAAAACATTTCCAAAAAAGCTATACTAAACAAATTAAAAAAACCTGTAAATTATAATGATGTTAAAGCTGATATTATTTCTAGTGTTTCAAATTATGCTTTTGAAAAGACGGGAAGAAAACCTATAATATTGCCTATCATTATGGATATAAAACCTAAACAAAGTAAAAACAAAGATAAAGAAAAAGATATTCTAACTAAATAGAATATCTTTTTTTGTTTATATAAAAACTTTTTAATGATAAATATTACACAGTTAATCTTAACTATTTTTAGTTACATAAACATCATATAATGTATATGTTAATCTCATAGCGGCATATGAATCTTTATTTGCATGATAACAAGCTCCTATAGTTAATATTCCTGTTGAAGCATTATAACTTTTTGTCCAAGTTTGATATGAAACATATTGAGATTCATTATAAATATATTGTGATGCTGTATTAAGTGGTGTAATAATAAAATCTGCTGCTGTTAGTTTTTCATACCCATCAATACTTGTGCAATTAATGGTTACTTTATTAATCGATGATGCTTTAGATGCTACTTTTTTCCAAGTTGATAGATTCCCACTTTGTTCTTTTGATCCTGTTATAAGATTTCCCTGAACAACAGCTGTTTTCCCCTTAGTTATATCGTCTTCTGTTGCATTTCCTTTTGATTTTAGATCATTTAGTTCATTTTGTAAACTTGATATTTGATTTTTTAATATATCAACATCACTTATAATTGTAAAATCTCCAGTTTCTCCATCATATGAACATATCCCTTTTCCAGTAGTTAGATTCGTATCATTGACATTTTTATATGCATAGTTGGTGTTATCATCTATGCATAATGCCACTTCTCCCTTGTTTGTTAATATCAATTTACCATTTTGAATATTACCTTTGTATTCTAAAAGTTCATTATTTGAACTAGTTTGCTTACCGTTTGAAAAATTATATTCAATTTTATCAAAGTCAGAATTTTTTATCATTGTTTGTGCGTAATAATAATTAGCTGATTCTATTAAACCATATGCAGAATCTTTTAAAGCATTTTTTTTACCTTCTTGTACCATTCTATTTATTGTCGGTACAGCAACCAATGCGATTATAGCTAATATTACAATGACTGCTAGTAATTCAACTAATGTAAACCCTTTTTTCATATTATCCCTTACTTTCAACTAAATATTACACTATACGACGTTAAATGTCAATATGATTAAAATTTAAAACATGTGATAATAAAATTAGGTGGTGTATAGTGATAAAAGAGAAAAGAATGTTGCTAAATTATACACAAAGTGATATGGCTAACTTACTTGGAATTAGTATCCGTCAATATCAGAGAATAGATACAGAAGAAGATATACCTAGAAGAGATGTATTAAAAAATCTTATTAAGATTCTAGATTTAAATAATGAAGAAATTGGTGAATATATTAGGAAAATTATTAACAATGAAAAAGATATTCTAACTAAATAGAATATCTTTTTTTAATGGTAATGTCATAGTTACTGTTGTACCTACATTTTCTCTACTCTTATACATTATATTTCCGTTATGAGCTTTTACTATTTCTTTCGATAAATAAACACCTAAGCCTGTTCCATTTCTTTTTGTTGTAAAAAATGGATTTTTTAATTTTTCTAATTCTTCTTTTGTCATTCCTTTTCCTGTGTCTATTATTTTTACAATTATATTATTTTTATCTATTTTTGTTTCTATTGTTAAAACTTTTTTATCTTCCATTGATTCTAAGGCATTTTTTATTATATTTATCATTACTTGGCTTAATCTATTATAGTCTCCTTCTATAAATATTTCATCTTCTGTATCTTTAAATTTTAATTTTACACCTTTCTCTTTTAATAATGGTTTTACTGAAGATACAACATTTTCTAATAAATAATTTATATCCATTGTTTCTTTTTCTATATGTATTTTATTTAATGATAAAAAGTCTTGTAATAATGTTAGTACTTTTGATATTTCGTCTTTAAGTATTGGAATATATTTTTTGGAATGTTCAATATTTGTTGTATCAAACATATCTAAATATCCTTTGCACACTGCTATTGGATTTTTTATCTCATGTGTTATCTTAAATATTGAATTTCTAAATCGTTTTTCTTCTTCCAATTTGGAAACATTTACTGAATATGATATTAGATCTTCTGTTTTATCTATTAATCTTACTAAAAAATACGCTAATAATGGAAAAACAATTATAAGTATAGCCATATCAGCTAATGAAATTTCCACATAATTTATTAAAAATGGTACGAAGAATAAATATTTAGAAAATATAAATGTATATAGTATATATTTTTTATCTACAAATAAATACATAAAATAATAAATGTTTGATATTAAATATTCAATAACTAATAAGTCGGCATTTTTATTTATATTAAAAATAACCATTATTGTTAAAAATTCAAATAAAAATGTTCTTTTCTTATAAAAAGCTATTATTATTGGAACTTGTTCTATTAGTATTAATATACCAGTATCTATATTTTTTAGTTTAATCATCAGATAAAAACTTGTTAAAATAGAAAAATCAAACGTTATTCTTTTTATTTTTCTATCTAATGTTTTTTCATATATTTGGTATAATGCCCACATCGATAATGGAAAAACTATATAAACTGTACTTAATAAAATATTGTCAAATATTGTCATTTTATCACCAATATTATTATAGAAAATTATTATGTCGAACTTTGTCGAATTTTGTTGAAAAAATAAAAAAAGTGATTTCTCACTTTAGTTCATCAATATGTTTCTTTAATTGGTGTGCTCCATCACCTAAAATTATTTTTAGTTGGTTATCAATCTCAACTATTCCTTGAGCTCCTAATTTTTGAATTGCTTCTTTATTTACTATATCAACATTCTTTAGTGTTACTATGAATCTTGATTTATTTACCTCATAGTTTATTATGTTATCTTTACCACCTAAATATGTTACAAGTTTATTTACTTCATATTGAAAATCTTTCTTTTTTGATTTTGTGATCGCAAAAGCTATTATGATTAATATTAATGCAATCAATAAATATTCTAACCAATTCATGTTATCACCTATTTAATTATACTATATTTTAAATATTTAATCAATTTTTTATATTTTGACTAGTTTTGTCGAATTCATTGTTTTTTATAGCTATAGTGTTTATATTTATTTTATGGTGATAATATGTTAAAAAAATATTTTCCTTTTACTATTATATTATTTACATTCATGATTATTAGTATTTTATCTATTTATAGCGCTGAAGTATTAATTGGATTTGATAATTATTATATTAAACAAATGATTTTTTATATTATTGGCTTTATTTTTATTTTAATTATATATTTTATTGGACCTTCTTTTTTTATTAAATATAGTTTATATTTTTATGTATTTTTTAATTTACTTCTTTTATTACTATTATTTTTTGGTAAACCTATTAATGAGGCTAGATGTTGGTTTGTTATTCCTGGATTTGGCACATTTCAACCTAGTGAATTCATGAAGATATCCCTTATTTTATTTTTAACTAAGGTTTTAAATGATTTTAATGATAGATATAAGTATAAATCTGTTAAGCTAGAACTTATCTTACTTTTAAAAGTCGGTGCAATCCTTTTTATTCCTTGTGTTTTAACATTTTTAGAGCCTGATACAGGTAATGTACTTATTTATATATTAATTACTCTTATTATGCTTTTTATATCTGGAATTTACATAAGATTTTTTGTTATTTTATTTTCTATTATAGGATTTTTTGGTATTGTTTTTTGTATATTTTATTTTAAATTTCATGATACTTTTGTAAATGTTTTTGGTGCTTCTTTTTTTCTTAGAGTGGATAGAATTATTAATTGGTCTAGTAGTAGTGGCTTTCAACTTGAACATGGTCTTTATTCTATTGGTTCTGCAGGTTTTTTAGGGCATGGATTTACTAATACACCTCTTTATTTTCCAGAGGCTAATACTGATTTTATTTTTGCTGTATTTTCTTCTAATTTTGGATTTATTGGTTCGTTTATATTAATAACTTTATTTCTTTATTTTGACTTAAAATTAGTAAATTTAGGATTAAAATCAGATAAATATGTATATAAGATATTACTTTCTGGTATTATTGGAATGCTTACTTATCAAGAATTTCAAAATATAGGTATGACTGTTGGTCTACTTCCTATAACGGGTATTACTCTTCCCTTTATTAGTTATGGCGGTTCTAGTTTATTATGTTATATGATTTTAATAGGATTTTCTTTTGGTATTTTAAAAGAAAATAGGTCTTTGTACAAAAATTAAAACAGTAGATATCTACTGTCTTATGAACAACTACTTGTTGTCTGTAGTGAATAAGTAAATTCTTTATATTCATTTACAACTACTTTTATTCCTAATGATAAATCAAGTGCTGAACCATCTTGAAAATTTGTTATTGGCTCTTCTAAAAGTTCTTTATCTACTAAATCTTGTAAATGAATGCAATAAGTATTTCCAACTTCTTTTTTATATGTATGGCTATCTGCTGTTACATATAACTCTGCTGCGTCATAAATCATTCTTAAAGTAGTTTCATGAACTGCTGTTTTTTTGTTGGCTACTTCATTTTGAATTTGTGGGATAGCAATTATTAGTACAAGTCCTAAAATAACAACAACTGCTAACATTTCTACTAGTGTAAAACCTCTTTTCATAACTATCCTCTTTTCTTTTTATATTATAACTTTTAGAAAAAAAAAATGCAACTATGCTGCATCTTCTTTTTTAATAACTTCTTTACCTTTGTAAGTTCCACATTCTTTACAAACTCTGTGTGGTTTTACTGTTGCACCACATTTTGGACATGTAGTAGTAGTATTTTCAGAAATTTTGTAATGTGTACGACGTTTTCTTCCTCTTGTTTTACTTACTTTTCTGAATGGAACAGCAAATAATTGTAATTCTAATTTCATCTTAACACCTCGCTTTACTTTAATAGATCGTTCAGTTTCTCAAAAGGTGAGTTTAACTTCACTTCATCATCCTTGATAAGTCTCCAGCCATCTCCTTCAATAGTGAAGTCTTTGGCTTCTGGACTAACAACTTTCATGGGAATTTCCATTACTATATTTTCCCATATAATCTCGAAAATATCAATAGAATTTTCACATCTTTTATAACTTTTTTGGTTATTTTCAAAGTATTCTCCTAATATTTCGTCTATTTTTATACTAAATGGAAGCGCAACTTCTTTTAACGTTACTGAACATGGTAATATCATAGTTCCTGACACTGTTACATCTAAGTGGTAATCATCATAGCTATTTTCTAAAAACCCAACTATTTTTGCATTATCTAATCTAATTATATCTGTTCCTTTTAGTTCTTCTTCACTAAAGGAATAAGTTAGGTCTATATCTACATATGACTCATATCCACTTTTTAATTTTGTGATGTCTATCTGCATAAATCACTTCCTTCTTGTGTATTATAACCTAAAAAATTAAATTAGACAACATTTATTTTTTTTGATATTATATTTTTGGTGATAATATGATTAAGATTGGTATTATTGTTGAATATAATCCATTTCACAATGGACATTTATATCATATTAATAAGATTAAAGAGATGTATCCTGATTCTTTAATTATCGCAGTTATGAGTGGTAATTTTACTCAACATGGAGAAGTTTCTATTATTAATAAGTGGGACAAAACAGAGATTGCTCTAAACTATGGTGTTGACTTAGTTGTTGAACTTCCATTTGTTTTCGCTACTCAAAGTGCAGATATATTTGCTAAGGCAAGTATTGATATATTAAGTGCACTTGGTGTTGATAAGATTGTTTTTGGTAGTGAATCTAATAATGTTAGTCTACTTAATGAATTAGCTCATATTCAGTTAAATAACAACAAGTATGATAAACTTGTACTGGACTATATGTCAGAGGGATTTAATTACCCTACAGCATCTAGTAAAGCTTTATTTTATCTAACTGGTAAAAAGATAAGTGAATCTAACGATATACTTGCTTTAGCATACGTTAGAGAGGTTATTAAACACGGTGATAATATTGAATGTATCTCTATTAAGAGAAATAATGATTTTAATAGTGTAGAGCTTAACGATAATATGACTAGTGCAACTAGTATAAGGTATGCTCTTAAAAATGGTGATAATGTAGATAATTATGTTCCAGAGTTTACTTTATCAAAATTAAATAATCTTTGTTTTACTGATGATTTATTTTCTTTACTTAAATATAAAATATTAACTGATAAGGACTTAAGTATTTATCAAACAGTTGATGAGGGCATTGAAAATAGATTAGTTAAATATGTAACTAGTTCTAGAAATATGAATGAATTTTTATTAAAGGTTAAAAATAAACGTTATACATATTCTAAATTAATGCGTATGTTTATTCATATTCTAGTTGGTTTTACTAAGGAAGAAGCTAAAAATTGTAAAAGCGTAACTTATATTAGGATATTAGGATTTAATTTTAAAGGTAGAGAATATTTAAATAATATTAAAAATGAAATTTCTATCCCTCTTCTTTCTAGATTCGCATCTACTAGTGATAATATTTCATCTTTAGAATACCGTTCAACTTGTTTATATGCTTATCTTTTTGACAACGAAAAAAGTGTTAAAATAATAGAAAGTGAATATAAAAATACTCCTATAATGTATTAAAAAAAGTAGAATCAAAATCTACTTTTTTTATTCAGTAGCAGAGTTTACCCTCCAATAAGATTTAAAGGATATAATAAGTATTAACAGGACAATCAATACAGTTCCTATCAGAGAGTAAGTTCTACTACTGAATTATTTTTTTATTTAAGTTCTCTATCACTAAATTGGAATATAGATGTATATTCTAAAACTTTCCATTTATTATCTTCTTTTACTATAGTAAATGGTTTTTCTATTTCATAATAGCCATCACTTGTACATCCTTCTCCATAACTTACAATTGATTCTTTCTTACACATTTTAGTCATGGCTTTATATTCTATTTTATTTTTTCTTATTTTTTTAATTTTTAATATAGTTCCATAATAATTTGATATACCTTTTCCAATTGGATTTATATAATATTTATTATCTTTTTCTTCTATATTTAAAAATTCATTTACTTTTGGTATAAAAGATTTACTTACAATATTTTCTATAATTGAATAATTTGTTATAACATATTTATCATTTTCTTTTTTATAGTCTAAATCTCCACCATAATAATACAAATTATGTATTTCTTCATATATAGAACTTCCTTGTTCTATTTTTTTATTATTTTCTTTTTTTATTTTATTAATAGTTAATGTTATTACTAATACTATTAAAAGCACTAGTAACAACACTAACATTCTCTTTATATTCCTCTTCATAATTATGACCCTAAATATGTTATCTTAGCATAACCATCGCCTGTATTACCAACAACTGTCTTCCCTTCTTTTGATGGCATACCAGATGATGAACCAGATTTCTCCGTTGTCCAAGGATAACCAGCCCCATCAATCATTTGTGTATTAATAAAGGTATATCCAGTATACGATATTGAATCAACTAACTTAGAATATGTTGATGCAAGTGACTTTCCTGATGAATTAACACCTATACATCCAGCATGACCAGATATATAGCTAGAGCCACCAGAATTTAATCCTGAAGCATAACTTCCTCCTGCTCCACCATACCAACCGCTTCCACCGCCTCCGGCAGCCCAAGTATACGAAACAGAATCTCCACCAAAACCAAAACCACCACCTTGTCCAGAATAATTAGAAAATGGTTTTCCACCAGCTATTTGATTAGCAGCTGTTCCAGAATAACTAGACGAGTTACTAGTTCCGCTTCCTATATTACTTATAAGGCCTCCACCAGCTCCACCAGTACTATACCAAGAAGAATTATCATGAGCAGATCCGCCTCCGCCACCAGCCGCAACCATAATTCTTGACTTTAATGAAGTAGCCTCATTCCATGAGCTTAACAAAGACGTAGCAATAGTTCTAATATCTGTCGCTCCGCCTCCTCCACTTCCTGTTCCTTTAGCAGAAAGTCCTTTACCTCCGCCATTCCAGCCACCATTTACATACATATAGCCTTTTGGCATTTCTCCAACATATATGTATAATTTTTGACCAACATTTAATTTTATTTCTCCATACGTATAACCTCCAAAACCGCCTGGCTTACCATTTGATCCACCTTGGGCTCCCCATAATTCAATTGCATACGTTCCCGCTTTGTTAACTGTAAACAGCTGATAAGTTTGTGAAAAGTAAAAATATTCGTTGTTTTCATTTGATTTAGTTGTCAAATTTTTTTCTCCTAGATATGTTATTTTTACTTTTCCGGAACCTTCAGACTGTCCGCTTTCCATACTTGCATTATTGAAATAGTAGCCACTGTAGTGATAAGCATTACCACTATGAATAATTGACGATTTTTCACTATTCTCATAAATCGAAGAACATCCTTCATATCCTGATATATATGAAGTTCCTCCATTAGTAGGTCCTGCTGCATAAGTCGATCCTGTACCTCCATAATATCCGCCTCCTCCTCCGCCACCGGCCCAATCGTTAGTTTGACTATTACCGCCATAGCCAAACTCTCCATTTTCTGAGGGATTGTTATTAGATAATGGAAAACCACCTATCGTCTGTGTTGGAACTGATGGCATATAACCATTTGCATTTGAACTTCCAGTTCCATTTATTCCAGTAAGTCCGCCTCCTGCTCCACCTGTACTATACCAAGAAGAAGCATCATGATTAGCTCCGCCACCGCCTCCTGATGCAACCATAATTCTCGTCTTTAATGAGCTAAATTCTTTCCAATCATCATTCAAAATTAATCTTATATCTGTTGCTCCGCCTCCGCCACCTCCTGTTCCTTTAGCAGAAGTTCCTTTACCTCCGCCATTCCAACCGCCATTTTCAAATAGAGGTTGTTCACCTACATAGACGTATAAATTTTTGATTTTATCAGTATCTAGATAAATATTTCCAGAAGTATACGCTCCTTTTCCACCAGTTCTTCCATATGATCCACCTTGAGCTCCCCATAATTCTATTCTATAAGTTCCCGTTTTTTCTATATTAAATTTCTGGTATTGTCCAGAAAATACATAATTTCTATTGTACATATTATCAGTTTTTTCTAAACTATCTTTAACAATAACTGATTGTAGGGTAATTTTTGCATAGCCATTTCCAGACCTTTGTGCTGACTTCATTTCTGTGTTTACAAAATACTTACCGCTGTAATGATATGCACTTCCATTATGGATTATATTTATTATCGTACTTTCTTCTTCTATTGAAGAACATCCATTATGTCCACTTATATAACTAGATCCACCAGATGTATATGAGCAAGCATATGCAGAACCAGCTCCGCCGTAATATCCGCCACCGCCTCCACTTCCAGCCCAATTATTAGTTTGACTATCTCCTCCTCTTCCAAAACTTCCTGATTGTCCTGGATAAGTTTTTGTAATCGATACTCCACCATATGACTGGCTAGGTGCAAGTGTTTTGTAGCTTGAAGCGTTACTACTCAAAGTCAGTGATATTTCTCCTGCAAAAGTACCTCCATTTCCTCCAGAACTATACCAATCATTTGCGTGAACACATCCACCTGCTCCTCCTGCTGCAACCATAATTCTTGACTTTAATGATTCAAAATCTGACCATTGATCTTGGCTTGTACTGTTTGTTAACCTTATATCAGTGGCCCCGCCTCCTCCGCCTCCAGTCCCACTGCTTGAATAACCATTTCCGCCTCCATTCCAACCACCTGTTATTGAGGTTGGTTGTCCACCTACATATACATATAAAATTTCCCCCGCATTTAAATATATTTCTCCTGATGTATACGATCCTTTTCCACCAGTACTATTAGATGTATTTACAGTTTTTCCTTGGGCTCCCCATAGTTCTATTTTGTAGTATCCTGAAAATACGGCTTTAAATGTTTGGTATTTTCCTGTATAGTCATATGTTTTTGTTATCTCAGCATTTATATCTGTTCCTGTTAAATCTACATAATTATTTTTTAAATTAACATAGTATAACATTGTCCATGATTCACCGTTATAAACATATGATTTCTTTAATACCCATTTATTATTTTCATACTGCATTACATAACTTATACCGATTCTATTCCAGTCACTTGTTACATAATAATTACTTGTATTATCTTGTACTATCCA
>CAKPMN010000020.1 GCA_934168005.1 uncultured Bacilli bacterium
TTATCAATGACAGATACAAGAAAAAGAATATTAGATAAAATGAAACTAGAAATAACAGATAATATATTTGATGATGCGGCGTGCTCTTGCGATACAATATTAGCTAAATTAAATTATATTATCGCAAATGGAACAGGAGGTAGTGGCGGAGATACTGGATCATATGCATATAACAAATTAACATTAAATGTAAAAACATATGAAACTACAGGGAGTTTTCCAGTAGTAGGAAACATAATAGGAGATATAGCAGTATTATCAGATACACCAATAAAGAATTACTACGTATCAACCAGTGTTCCTAAGTCACCACAAGAAGGAACAGTATGGATAGTACAAGATAATACAAGTAATTATTATGTAACAAGTGATTGGAACAAAATAGGCGTAAGTTACGTAATGCAGTATGAAAATAGTAAATGGGTATTAAAGAAATCATATGTCTATAACGGAGAATCATGGACAATGCTTTATTATGTACCAATAGCCAATGGTAAAATTGATTTATCTAATACTGATATAAATGCTGAAATAACTAAAACTTATGATTACACAGGAACATTTCAAATTTTTTCACCTGTATTTTCAGGATACTACAAGATAGAATTATGGGGAGCCCAGGGCGGGAATTACTCATCTAGTGTAGTTGGTGGATTAGGATCATATACATCAGGAGAAATCTATTTAAATGCAGGAGAAAAATTATATATCTATGTAGGCGGACAAGGAAAAGGAATAACTGGTGGATTTAATGGTGGCGGAAATGTTTCATCGTCAACGACAGCAGGAAATGGAGTAGGCGGAGGCGGATCAACAGATGTAAGGTTGGTGTCAACATCAGAAAAAAATGTTTGGAATGAATTTGAAAGTCTAAAATCTCGTATTATGGTTGCAGCTGGTGGAGGTGGCTCAGCGTATTACTACGGAGGTGATGCAAATTATGCATATTCTCCTGGAGGAGCTGGAGGTGGATTCTCAGGATATGATGGTCAAATTTCTTCTCTTACAGTAAATGCATGGAAATTAAATTATGGTGTTGGTGCTAAGCAAAGTCTAGCAGGGTATACTTATTATAATATTAGAATTGGTAATGGTAGTTTTGGAGTTGGCGCTTCTTCATCCCAAGGTGCTGGAGGAGGCGGTGGATACTATGGTGGAGGAGCTGGAGCTGAGAGAGCTGGAGGATCTGGCGGAGGTGGCTCATCATACATATCAGGTCATGCTGGCTGTTCTTCTATAGATTCTACAAGTCTAGCAAATAATATAATTCATAATGGAAGTGCATATCACTATAGTGGTTATTATTTTATAAATACAGTGATGATAGATGGTAAAGGAATATCTAAAAAATATAATGAAAGTTCTAATGTTAAACAACCATCATTTAATGATAATGGATTAATAGTTGGAAATAGTGGAGATGGCCATGCCAGGATAACATTGGTATCAATTGAAATAAAAGATAGAGATGACTTAATACTATCTGGTGATGAACAAGAAAATCTATGGAGCTATACTTACTCTGGTCTAACTAAAGCTAATGGTAGGTATCAAGTGTTTGATGTTAAAAAAACTGGAACATATAAAATAGAGTTGTGGGGAGCTCAGGGAAGTACCTATTCTAATAGTGTAGCTGGCGGGTTAGGTTCATATACATCAGGTAATATATCTTTAACAAAAGGAACAAGACTTTATGTTTATGTTGGAAGCTATAGTGGCGGATCTATATCTGGTGGTTATAACGGTGGTGGAAATGTTTCATCTACATCAGATGCAGGAAATGGTGTTGGTGGAGGTGGAGCTACTGATATTCGGGTTAAAGTTACATCATCACTTTCAATATGGAATGAGTTTGAAAGTTTAAAATCGCGAATCATGGTAGCAGCAGGAGGCGGTGGGGCAGCATATTACTATGGTGGAGATGCAAACTACGCATATTCGAAAGGTGGAGCGGCTGGTGGACTTAATGGATATGGTGGTAGTGTTAACACATCATATTCTTCATGGGCGTCAAATTATGGAACAGGGGCGACCCAACTTAAGGCTGGATATTGTAATTCTAATAAGTCAAGTGTAGGTGGTTTTGGTTATGGAGGTGCTTCATCCCAAGGTGCTGGAGGCGGAGGCGGCTGGTACGGTGGCGGAGGCGGAGCTGAGAGAGCAGGCGGATCCGGTGGAGGTGGAGCTAGTTATATATCAGGTCATGCTGGATCTATAGGTGTTGATTCTTCTGGAAATGCACTGGCAGCAACATATTCTAAACTAGCTGATTCTATATCATACACTAGATTTTCTTTTTCTGATACCAAAATGATAGATGGAACAGGGTATAGTTGGAGTACTAAGAAAGATACTTATGTTCTAATGCCAACGCAAGATGGTAGTAGTACAATGGTTGGTAATTCTTATGATGGTTATGCTAAGATAACTTATTTAGATTAAATTAATATTTAGTGGCGGAGATTATTGTATCAATTCTCTCAAATAGTATGTATTAAGTTGTCCTAAAAATTATATAATATCCTTAGAAAGTTGATACAATAAATTCTGCCACTAAGTTTAAGAAAGAATTTTCTTTCTTTTTTTGTGTGTTAATATAAATTATGATATAATTATTTATATTTGGAGGTAATGTATGAAATACTTATTTATATTTATTTATACGATTTATATTGTTGTTCGTATGCGCAAGAATATGCATATGCTTCAACAAAACTTTTATAATAATTCATCGAGGTATGTTAAATGGATTAAAAACAATAAAAAGAAAGCATTATTTAGAAATGACTGGTTATTTATTCCTTTATTATTTATTTGTGCTTTTATAGACAATTATTGTATTATCTTTTCAATATTTTATTTAATGGTATTACTTTATACAATCAAACAAAATAAAAAAGAAGTTACAAAAATAAAGTTTAAAGTTACAGCACGTGTTAAGAGAATGTTTATAACTTTTGGAATTCTGTATATATTAATTTTGATTTCTACAAACTATGTAGATAAAATATATGCTTATTTAATTTTAGGTTTATTTGCTAGTTTATCAAGTGTTATAGTTTACTTAGTAAATGTTTTAAATAAACCAGTTGAAAAAATGGTTTATAATCATTACTTCAATATGGCAAAGAAAAAGGTAAATGATATGCCTAGACTTAATGTTGTTGGAATTACTGGAAGTTATGGTAAAACAAGTAGTAAAAATATATTAGCGGATATTTTAAAAGTTAAGTATGATACTATGCCTACACCTAAAAACTTTAATACACCATATGGATTAATGCTTACTATAAATAATTATTTAGATAAATTTACTGAATATTTTATTGCTGAAATGGGTGCTTGTGAAGTTGGACAAATAAAAGAATTGTGTGATTTTGTTCATCCAAAATATGGAATATTAACTCGTATTGGAGTCGCTCATTTGGAAAGTTTTAAAACAGAAGAAAATATTCAAAAAACAAAATTTGAACTTATTGAATCTTTACCAAGTGATGGGATTGGTATATTAAATATGGATGATCCAAAACAGGTTTCTTATAAATTAAAAAATAATTGTAAAATTAAATGGATTGCGATAGATAATAAAGATGCTGATTTAGTTGCGGATAATATTAAAGGTACTTATACAGGAATGAGTTTTGATATTCATTTTAAGGGTGAAGATAAAAAGTACAAATTAGAAACAAAATTACTTGGAAGAGCTAATGTTTATAACATATTGGCTGCTGTTATGCTAGCACGAGAACTTGGTATGAATATGGATGAGATTATAGCAGGTGTTAGAGGAATTAACACTATTGAACATAGACTTGAAATGAAAAAACAAGGAAGTTTAAATATAATAGATGATGCTTATAATTCTAATCCAATCGGAGCTAAAATGGCTGTTGAAACGTTAGGCTTAATGCCAGGTGAAAAGGTTATTATTACTCCTGGTATGATTGAATTAAAAGACAAACAATATGAATTAAACTTTGAATTTGGTCGTCAAATAGCTGATGTTTGTGACTTAGTTATATTAGTTGGTAAAAATCAAACTAAACCAATTTATGATGGACTTATTGACAAGAAATATCCAATTGATAAAATCTATGTGTTTGATGATGTTTTTGAAGCATTTAATGTAATAAGAGGAATGAAAAATGCTTATGTTCTTCTTGAAAATGATTTACCAGATTTGTTTAATGAATAGGAGGATTATATGATAGATATTAAAACAGATTCTAGACTTGTTAAGGAAGGGGATACTTTTATTGCGATTCGTAATGTTAATCGTGATGGTCATGATTATATTGAATCAGCTATAAAAAATGGTGCTAAAAAGATAATAGCCGAAGAAGGCAATTATTCTGTTGAAACAGTAATAGTTGATGATACTCGTAAATATTTAGATGAATATTTATATAAAAATTACTATCCTAAATTTAAAGATATGAAATTTATAGGTGTTACTGGAACTAATGGAAAAACAACTACTTGCTATTTAATATATCAAATGCTTACTATGTTAGGACGTAAGTGTGCATATATTGGTACTATTGGTTTTTATTATCCAGGAGTTATGAGAGAGTTAAATAATACAACACCTGATACAGACCTACTTTATAGTATGTTTTTAGAAGCTCGTGAAGCTGGTTGCGAAGTTCTTGTTATGGAAGTTTCAAGTCATGCACTAGATAAAAATCGTGCATATGGTATTGAATTTGATCATGTAGCTTTTACAAACTTAACTCAAGATCATTTAGATTATCATAAGACTTTAGATAATTATGCTAATGCTAAAAGAATTTTATTTACAAAAACTAGGGGAGATAAGATAGCTGTTATTAATGCAGATGATTCTTATCATGATCGCTTTATGCTTGATACTAATAAAAATATAACTATTAGTGATCATAATGGTGATATGTTAATTAAAGATATTTCTTTTTCAAATTTAGGTACAACTTTTGGCTTTGAATATGAAGGTAAAAGTTATTCTACACATATAAAAATGGTAGGACGCTATAATGTGTACAATTATTTAACATCTTTATTACTTATTTTACCTTTAGGATATACAGTAGATGAAGTCTTAAAATTAAATGATAATTTATCGGCTCCAAAGGGACGTATGGAAATGATTACATTTGGAACTAATAGTATTTTTGTTGATTATGCACATACACCTGATGCTGTTATAAATGTATTAAAAAGTTCGTTAGAGTATAAAGAATCTAAAGTTATAACAATTGTAGGATGTGGTGGAGATCGTGATAGAACAAAACGTCCTATAATGGGTCATGCTGCTGAAGAATACTCTGATTATGTAATTTATACTTCTGATAATCCTAGAACTGAAGATCCAGAAGCTATTTTAAAGGATATTTTAGAAGGCGTTAAGAAAGATAATCATGAAGTTATTGTTGATAGAAAAAGTGCCATTATAAAGGGAATGAGTATGCTTCATGACAAAGACATTTTAATGATTTTAGGTAAAGGTCATGAAGATTATCAAATAATTGGTACAGAGAAGATTCATTTTTCTGATCAAGAAATAGTTAGAGAATATATAAAAGAACATGAATAGAGGGATAGTATGTATCGTAATACTTACTTAGAAATAGATGAAAATATTTTAAAGAATAATATTAAAGAAATACGCAGAAAATATAATGGATATAAATACTATTTTGGTGTTGTAAAAGCTAATTGTTATGGACATGGGGTTTACTGTGTAAAAGCTCTTAAAGAAGGTGGTGTGAATTATTTTGCCACATCTTCTTTAGAAGAAGCGATAGATGTTAGAAAATATGATAAGAATACACCTATTTTATGCTTGGAACCAATACCTGCTAAATATATTGATGTTGTTTTAAAAAATAAAGTTACTGTTACAATTTCTTCAGTTAATTTAGCTTTAGAATATAGCAGATTAAACATAAAAGAGAAACTTAACGTTCATATTAAGCTAGACACTGGTATGAGTAGATTAGGTGTTAAAACAAAGCAAGAATTGGAGGATGTTGTTGAGCTTTTAGAAAGCAATGAAAATATATTTATAGAGGGTGTTTTTACTCATTTTGCTACTAATGGTATATATGACATTTATTATGATAAACAAGTTAATAAATTAAAAGAATTGTTGTCTTATTTGGATTTAAATAAGATACCAATTATACATTTAGGTGGAAGTTTAATGCTTGTTAATCATGAAAAAATGGATTTTGTAAATGGAATTCGTCTTGGAATTGTTATGTATGGAATTAATTTATCTATGAGAAAAAGGACAGGATTTAAGGCTTATTTAAGTGAGATTAAAAGAAATTATTTTTTACGTAAAAATAATATTAGTGATAGTATACGTTATAATGATTTAAAAGTAAGAACTGCGATGAAACTTTATTCTGAAGTAATAGAGATAAAGAGATTAAAAAAAGGCGATGTCGTTGGTTATGGAGCTACTTTTAAAGCAGATAAGGATATGCTTATAGGTATAGTTCCTATTGGATATGCTGATGGAATTACAAATAGTATGGGTTATGTCTCTATAGGATGTGAAAAGTATCCTATGGTTGGTACAATTTGTATGGATATGACTTTTATTGCTATTTCAGATAAGGTAAAACTTCACGATAAAGTTGAATTTTTTGGAGATAATATAAGTGTTAGTGAGGTATTAAAACATACTAAGTCTAATGCATATCATTTGTTTACAGATATAACTACTAGAGTGCCTAGAGTTTATCAAGATTTAACTGAAATTAAATATTAGGAGGATATTATGGATTTTGAAGTATTAATTATGGGTAGTGATGCGAATGCATATTATATGGCAAGATGTTGCCATGAAGCTTATAATAAAAAAGCTCACTTAATAGGAGCTTATTATAGAGCTTTTACTAAATATTCTAATATATTGAATATTGAATATGATTCTTCTATATGGAGTGAAGAAGGATTTTTAAATGCCTTAAAAAGGTTTAGAGAAAGATATAAAGATAAAAAGATTTTACTTGTTGCATCTAATGAAACTTATGTTGAATTTATATCTAAAAATGCATCAAAATTAAAAAAAGATTTTTACTTCAATGTTCCATCTCTTAAGATTATTTCTAGTTTAATAACAAAAGAAAATTTTTATAAAACTTATTCTGATTCTATTTTAGATTTTCCTTCTACAGTTTATTATGATTGTAAAAAGCGTGAAAGTATAGACATTAACTTTGATTTTCCAGTTATCGTAAAACCTTCTAATGTTATTAGCTATAATCATATTAGTTTTGAAGGAAAAAATAAAATATATAAAATAGAAAATAAAGAGGATTTAGAAAAGACAATTAATATAATTTGTCATTCTGGATATAATGATACTTTAATTATTCAAGAGTTTATTCCAGGAGATGATAGTTACTTATTTGACGCAGTTGTTTATGCGGATAAAAATAGTAAAGTAAAGCTTGTTTCATTTGCTCAAATTGGATTGCAAGAACATGCAAAGGCAATGGTTGGTAATGCGGCTATTTTAATTAATGGTAAAAACTATTATGATGGAAATGTAAAGGAAATGATTGATAAAATTATCAAATTTATGGAAAGTATTGGCTACAAGGGATTTTGTGAATTTGATATGAAATACGACGCTAGATGCAAAAAATTTAAAGTATTAGAAATTAATGCTAGACAGGGAAGATGTAGTTATTATATTAGTGCTTGTGGATATAATTTAATTAAAATTTTAGTTGATGATTTAATTATGAATGAAAATATTCCATTTTCTATTATAGATGAAGAAGTACTTTTATCTTTTGTTCCAAAAACTGTTTTAAAAAAATATGTAAAAAATGAAGAGTTTAAAAAGTATGCTTTGAAAAATTGGAGACACCATGTTGATCCTATGAAATATAAGAAGGATCATAATTTACTTAGAAAAGTATTACTTTTAAAGATGAAAAAAAGATATTTAAAAGAATATAAGGAAGGATATTGGAGGCAATAGTATGTGCGGAATAGTAGGATTTATAGATAAAGAAAAAAAACAAACTAAAGATAAGATAATAAAAGATATGGCTGATATGATTAGTCATAGAGGACCTGATGGTGTTGGATATTATACAGATGATACTATTGCTTTAGGTCATAGAAGACTTTCTATTATTGATTTATCAGGTGGTATGCAACCTATTTATAACGAGAATAAGACTAAGGCTATTATTTTTAATGGAGAAATTTATAATTATAAAGCTTTAAAAGAAGATTTAATTAAAAAAGGACATAAATTTACAACATCTACAGATACTGAAGTAATTCTTCATGGTTATGAGGAATATGGCGTTGATTTATTTCCTAATTTAAGAGGAATGTTTACTTTTGTTATTTATGATTTGAAAACAAAAGAGTTAGTTGGAGCTCGTGATCATTTTGGAATTAAACCTTTTTATTACTATTTAGGTGAAGATGAATTCTTATTTGCTTCTGAGATCAAAGCCATGTTGGCTCATCCTAAATTCAAGAAAGAAGTTAATAAAAAAGCCTTGAAGATGTATTTAATTTTTCAATATTCTGTCTTTGATGAAACTTTCTTTAAAAATGTTTATAAATTAAAACCAGGACATTATTTTACTTATAAAGATAATAAATTAGACATAAAACAATATTTTACTGTATCTTATGATAAGGTAGATAAACCATATCAAGAATATAAAAATGAATTAAAAGAAATACTTGAAGATTCTATTAAATATCATCAAATGACATCTGATGTAGAAGTTGGATCATATTTAAGTGGTGGTGTTGATTCTTCATATGTTGCTAGTGTAGCACGACCAGACAAAACTTTTTCTGTTGGATTTGATGAAGCAAACAATGGTAAATTTACTTTTAATGAAACAGTTTACGCTAAAGAATTATCAAAATTACTTAAAATAAATAATACAAGTGATTTAATTAATTCTGATGATTTTTTTAATATTTTACCAACAGTTCAATATTATACAGATGAACCTCATGCTAATTTATCAACAGTTCCTTTATATTTTTTATCTAAGTTAGCTAGAAAACAAGTTAAAGTTGTTTTATCTGGTGAAGGATCTGATGAAATGTTTGCTGGATATAATGAATATTTAGAGCCAACAAGTGTTAAAGTTTATTTAAATGTTCCATTATTTTTAAGAAAAACTTTTGCTTCTGTTGCAAAGCCTCTTCCACATTTTCCTGGTAAAAACACTTTAATTAAATGCTCTAAACCTTTTATGGAAAGATATATTGGACATGCTTTCGTTATGGATGAAGAAGAAGCAAATGAAATATTATGTGATTCACTTAAAGATAATATGACTATTTCTGATGTACTTAGACCATATTATGAAAAGGTAAAAAATGAAAATGATGTAATAAAAAAGATGTATATTGATATGCATTTTTGGTTACCTCAAGATATTTTACTTAAGGCAGATAAAATGACTATGGCAAATTCAATTGAACTTCGTGTTCCTTTACTTGATAAAAATTTATTTGAATGTGCTAGAAAAATACCAGTTAAATACTTAGTAAAAGATAAGCAAACTAAATATATTTTTAGAGATATTGCTAATGAATCTATACCAGAAGAATGGGCTAAGAGAAGGAAGTTAGGTTTTCCAGTTCCTTTTTCTAAATGGGCTCGTGAAGAAAAGTATTACAGTATGATTAAAGAAATGTTTGAAAAAGATTACGTTAGTGAGTTTTTTGACCAGAAATTTATATTAAATTTATTGGAAGAGCATTATCATAATGTAAAAAATAATGGTAGAAAAATTTATAATATTTATGTATTTTTAATATGGTATCAAAAATATTTTGTAGAAATGAAGTGATTATATGTGTGGAATAGCTGGTTATATTGATTATAAAAATAAACCAACCAAAAAAGTTTTAAAAAAAATGACTGATCGTATAAGCTATAGAGGTCCTGATAGTGAAGGATTTTATGTAGATTCTAGATGTGCACTTGGACATAGAAGACTTTCTATTATTGATTTATCAGGTGGTATGCAACCAATGTATAATGAAGATAATAGTATTGTTATTGTGTTTAATGGTGAGATATATAATTATCAAGACTTAAGGGAAGAGCTTAAAAGTAAAGGTCATGAATTTAAAACAAATTCTGATACAGAAGTACTTGTCCATGGCTATGAGACATGGGGTGTAAAGTTAACAGATCATTTACGTGGTATGTTTGCATTTGCTATATGGGATACAAAAAGTGAAAGATTATATATAGCTCGTGATCAATGGGGAATAAAACCACTTTATTATTACTTAAAGGATGATGTTTTATTATTCGCATCTGAAATTAAAGCATTTTTAGACCATCCAGCTTTTATAAAAGAGTTTAATCCAAATATTTTGGCAAGCTATTTATGTTTTAATTCCACTCCAACTGAAGAAACTTTTTTCAAAGAAGTTTACCGTCTTGAACCAGGCCATCAATTAGTTTTTGAAAATTCTAAATTAAGTATAACTAAATATTTTTCTTTAAAATTTGAAGAAACTGATGAAGATATGGATACAATTGTAAAGAAAATAGATAAAGCTATGAGAGATTCTGTTAAACATCATGAAATAGCTGATGTAGAAGTTGGGTCATTTTTATCTAGTGGTATTGATTCATCATACTTAGTATCTATTGCTAAACCTGATAGAACATATACTGTTGGTTACGATAATCCTAAATATGATGAGATTTCTTATGCTAAAGATTTGGCTTCAAAGTTAGGTATTTCAAATACTTCTAAAAAGATTACTAAAGAAGAATATATGAAAAACTTTTCTAATATAATGTATCATATGGATGAGCCATTAGCTGATCCTTCTGCAATAGCACTTTATTTTGTTGCTGAGATAGCTTCAAAAGATGTTAAAGTTGTTTTATCTGGGGAAGGTGCTGATGAACTGTTCGGTGGATACAATTCTTATAAAGAAGAAGTAGATGCTTCTTGGTATATGAAAATTCCATATCCAATTCGTCATATTATTTCTAATATTGTTGGTGTATTTCCATCTGTTAGAGGTTTTAATTTCTTGTATAGAAGAGGTAAAAAATTAAAAGATTATAATATTGGCTTAGGTAGGGTTTTTAAAGATAAGGAAGCTAAAGCTTTAATTAAAGTTAAAAATCAAATATCTACTAAAGAGATTACTAAGCCAATTTATGATGAATTTAAAAATAATTCAACTATGGTTCAAAGACAAGCTATTGATTTTTATTTCTGGTTGGTAAAAGACTTTTTACATGCTGTTGATAGAAATACTATGATGTTTGGCTTGGAAGCTAGAACTCCATTTTTAGACATGGAGGTTTATGAAGTAGCTAGACATTTACCTGTTAGTGCTAAGGTGAATAAAACAACAACAAAACCAGCTCTTAGAGAGGCAAGTAAACTTGTTATTCCAAATGAAAGTTATAAAAAGAAAAAATTAGGTTTTCCTGTCCCATTGCGTGAATGGATTAGAGAAGATGATTTATATTTAGAAATAAAAGATATGTTTGAAAGTGATATAGCTAAAAAATACTTTAAACAAAAAAAGATTTTGAAGTTATTAAATGATCATAAAAAGGGTAAGAGAGATTGTTATAAACAAGTATGGACAATATATACATTTTTAGTGTGGTATGATGTATTTTTTAATGAAGGTGACTAGTCATGCAAGATTATGTATTTTATTGTGTTCCTAATGAAACTGATGGTATAAAATTTTTCCCATTTGGGATTAAAAAAGGTACAAGCTCATCTCATGAAGACTATTTTAAAAGACTTTTAGATTTAGATACAACTATTTTTAGTGATACTGATACATCTGGTGATTGGCCAGATGTAATGCAAAAATTAGCTATTAATGGCTATATGATGGTTGTCAATTCAGCTTGTGAGATAGAAAGATTGGAAGATAGAATGTACTTATTTTATTTACCTGGTAGACCAAGTTATGAACAATTAAATGAATTATCTCATATTTTAGAAGAAATAAAAGATGTAGATAAAGTAGTGAAAGTTTATGGTGATAATGATACTTTTTCATTTTATGACAAAGCAGGAATAGGTGGTAATGATTTAATAAAAATTTATTTGGCATATCATAATTTTGAAAAAAAATCTAATAGAGAAAAAGTTATGAAGTCATAACTTTTTTATTAAGGAGGAATATATGTTAGAAGAAACTCTTAAAAATTATGGAATTGATAATTATATAATGTATGGTAAGGACATGGCAAAAGTTTATAATAAAAATGATAAAAAAGGGAAATTAATTTTAGTTACATCTATTAATCCGACTCCATATGGAGAAGGAAAAACTACTATTAGTATAGGACTTAATGATGCTTTTAAATTGTTAGGTAAAAAAAGTATAGTTGTATTAAGAGAACCTTCATTAGGTCCTGTATTTGGTTCAAAAGGTGGAGCAACTGGTGGTGGACTTTCATCAATAGAACCATCAGATAAAATAAATTTACATTTTACTGGTGATATGCACGCTATTACAACAGCTAATAATATGATAGCAGCGGCAATTGATAATTCTATTTATTTTGATAATCCACTTGATATAGATTTAGGAAACATTTATTTTAATAGATGCATTGATATTAATGATAGAGCCTTAAGAAATGTAGAGTTATCTGTTGGAAATATTAAGAGATGTGAACATTTTGAAATAACTGCTGCTAGTGAATTGATGGCTATATTTTGTCTTAGTAAAGATATTGATGACTTAAAATTTAGAATAGGAAATATTTGTTTTGGACTTAATAAAAAAGGTGAAATGTTGTATGTAAAAGATTTAAAGATAGAAAATGCTATTGTTTCTCTTTTAAAAGATGCATTTTTACCTAATGCTGTTTTGACAAAAGAGGGATCTTTGGCTTTTGTTCATGGTGGACCATTTGCTAATGTGGCACAAGGAACTTCTTCCCTGACTTCAATTGAAACAGCACTATCTTATTCTGATTATGTTATAACAGAGGCTGGATTTGGTTCAGATTTAGGTGGAATAAAATTTTTTGATATTATGGGAAGATCTGGTTTAGAGCCTTCTTTGGTTTGTATAAACGTTACTATTAGAGCTTTAAAGTATCATGGATTAGGTTCTTTAGAAGAAGGCTTTTCTAATTTAGAATTTCATATAAATAACATGAAAAAATTTTCTAAAAATGTTTTAGTTGTTTTAAATAGATTTGCTGATGATGAACAGAAAGATATTGACTATTTGAAATCTAAACTCGATGATCTTTCTATTTCTACTTCTTATATAGAAGGTGGTATTGGATCTTTTGACTTTGCTTTGAAAGTTATATCTAAAGTAGAAGATAATAAGATAAATTATTTATATGATTTAAATGATACTTTGGATTCAAAAATCGATATAATGCTTAAAAATTTAGGAAGTAATAATACTCAATATACGGATGTTGCTTTAAAAAAATTAGAAAAATATAGACATATTAATTACCCTATATGTATAGCTAAAACACCAATGTCTATTAGTGATGATAAGAAAAAATTAGGCTATCCAAAAGACTTTTCTGTTTTAGTTAATGATATAAAATTATGTAATGGAGCGGAATTTATCGTTATATATCTTGGAAATATACTTACTATGCCTGGGTTGACAAAAGATGCCAAGATTTATCAATAAAAGATTAATTTGATATTGACTATTTTATTAATTGTTTGATATACTAAGTGTGTAATATAGAGTAGGGAAGGAATTGAATATGAAACAAAAAGGGTTTACATTAGTTGAATTATTAGCTGTTATCGTAATTTTAGCTGTTATCGCATTAATCGCAACACCACAAGTATTAAGTATGATTGAATCATCTCGTAAAGGAGCTGCAGAATCAAGTGTACTTAGCTATGTAGATGCTGTTGAAAAAACAATTGTTGTTAAATTAATGAATGCATCATCTGATACTAACTACAATCAAACATATGAAATTAAAGGTTTATCACTTACTAACGTAGTAGATGGAACTGTACAATTACCATGTTTACAAAAAGGAACAACAACTCAAGAAAATTATGGAGCTTTATCTGATGGTAAATGTGATACTTCAACTCAAGAAAATAATAAGAAGTATGTTTCATTTAAAATCGAAATTAAAGGTGATCAACCAGCAAGCGATGCAGAAAACAGAATTACAGTTACTAAAAATGTTGTAACAGAAGCTTACATCAAATTTAGTAAATACTATGTATCATATTTCTATGATAACGATACTGGAAAAACAACTTACTGTTCAACTGCTGATGGTAATACTTTCTTAACAAAAGATCAATGTAATACTAAAACAGCTTAATAATTAGAGTATTAAATTAAAGAAATGCTTATGCGTTTCTTTTTTTTGGTTATTATAATAAATGGTGATAATATGAAAAAAATTCTTTTTACTGGTGCTAGAGGTGGAATTATATCTCATGTGATAGATAAAATAAAGGATAGATATGAAATATATTTAACTGTTCACACTTATAGTGAACTTGAGATAGTTAAAGAAAAATACAATGATTACAGTAATATTCATTGTTATAAATTAGATGTTACTAACACTAAAGATTTAGAACAGTTTAATAATGTAGATTTAGATATTTTAGTTTTAAATAGTGCTATTGGTTATGGTGGAAGTATATCTGAAATAAATATGAATTTAGTTAGAAATAACTTTGAAGTAAATGTTTTTTCTAATTTTTTAGTTATGCAATTTTTTATAAAATCAATGATAAATAAAAATAAAGGAAAAATTATTTTTATGTCTTCTTTAGCGTCTATTTTCCCAATGCCTTTTTTAGGTGTTTATTCATCTACAAAAGCAAGTATAAATGTTTTAGCGACATCTTTATCTAAAGAATTAAAAATGATTGATAAAAATATTGATATATCTATAATCCAACCTGGGTTTTATCATACTGGTTTTAATCAAGTTATGTTTGATAATAAATATGATTGGATGAGTGTAGAATCATATTTTAATTCTATTATTAATATGGTAAAGTTAAAGGAAAATTTTATAGAAGAATTTATTGAATTAAAAAATTACAATTCTATAGTAAAAAAAATAGTAAATGTTATAGATGGTAAGAAAAAACTATTTGTTAGAGCTCCTTTTACTCAAGGAATATTATCTAAAATTTATCAATTTTTATTTTTATAATTAAAATAATATGTTATCATTGATATGAGGATGGTATTTATGAAGAAAGTATTGTATTGTTTTATATGTTTTATTATTTTAACAGGTTGTAATAATAATAAAAAATTTGATGATGAAATAAAGAAAAATTGTTCAGATTATGAAATAATTGATTCAATTAACTTCGGTGGAGGAGAAGGTGATATTACTGGTACTGTAAAATATGGTATTTGTAATAAAAAAGAAGAATTCTATGCTGTAAGCAAAGGAGTTTTTAATACGAAATATTCATATGAGATTGTTAATGTTTCTAAATATAAAAATTCATTATATTCTATTGATAATGATATTATAACTATAATTGCCAGTGATGATATTAGTAATTATAAAGATTTAATATATAACGGTAAAACATTAAATTATTCGCGTATTAAATTTTATAACCTAAAAAATATTACAGATTCTCAAACTAAGTTATTATTATATAAGTATGTAAATATTGATAATGCTTTAAACAAAGATAAATATAGTGAAGTT
>CAKPMN010000021.1 GCA_934168005.1 uncultured Bacilli bacterium
GTATATGGTTATGAATATGTTAACACTTGCTATATATTTTATTGGAGCTAATCTAATTGATAGTGCCATGATGGTAGACAAAATTAGTTTATTTGGAGATATGGTAGTATTTTCAAGTTACGCTATGCAAATAATTATGTCTTTCTTAATGCTTGCAATGATATTTATGATTTTACCACGTGCAGAAGTATCAATATCTCGTATAAATGAAGTACTAGATACAGATATAACAATTAAAGATGGAAAAGGTAATATAAATAAAACAGAAACTGGAACAGTAGAATTTAAAAATGTTTCATTTAAGTATCCAGATGCCGAAGAATACCTATTGAAAAATATATCATTTAAAGCTGAAAAAGGAAAAACCGTTGCTTTTATAGGATCAACAGGTTCTGGAAAATCAACATTGATTAACTTAATACCAAGATTTTATGATGTAACAGAAGGTGAAGTCTTAGTAGATGGCGTAAATGTTAAAGAATATAAGCTAGAAGATTTATATAATATACTAGGATACATTCCCCAAAAAGCAGTAATGTTTGATGGAACAGTAGAGTCAAATGTTGCCTATGGAGATTCTAAAAATAAAAAAACAAAAGAAGATATATTAAAAGCAATAGAAGTAGCTCAAGCAAAAGAATTTGTCTCAAAAATGGATGATAAAGAATTATCTCACATAGCTCAAGGTGGTACTAATGTATCAGGTGGTCAAAAGCAAAGATTGTCAATAGCTAGAGCTATAGCTAAAAACCCAGAAATATATATATTTGATGATTCTTTTTCAGCACTTGACTACAAAACAGATTCCGTTTTAAGAAAAGAGCTAAAAAAATATACAAAAGATGCAACCAACTTAATAGTAGCTCAAAGAATTGGAACAATTATGAACGCTGATTTAATAATAGTTTTAGATAATGGAGTCTGTGTTGGAAAAGGAACACATAAAGAATTACTAGAAAATTGCAAAGTATATAAAGAAATCGCATTATCACAATTATCAAAGGAGGAATTAGAAAATGGAAACTAAAACTCCAAAAAGAAATCATGGTCCAAATAGAGAAATAGAAAAGCCCAAGAATTTTAAAGATGCCATGAAAAGATTATTTAAAGAATTAAAACCATTTAAAATAGCAATTTTCATATCATTGTTTTTAGCTGCAGTAGGATCAATGATATCAATATATACACCAGATATACTAAGCTCACTAACAGATGAAATATCAAACGGATTAGTTTTAAATACACAAAACGTTGAAAAAGTAACAGAAAACGTTAAAAATCAATTAAAGAGCACTGAAGTGCAGGCTAAAATGATGCAAGTTTTATCGCTTGATTTATCACAAGAAAAAATAATAAAGATAAATAATTCCAATTTATCAAAAGAACAAATTCAAACATTTAACGATGCTTTAAAAGAATTAGCTAATAAGAATTATAATGCAATATACAAGTTAGATGAAGAAACTCTATCTTTATTATTAGAAGATACAAAATATAATGGAACTCTAATAACAAAGAATGAAAAAATAGATTTAATTAAATCTATGAACAGTAAAAGTCCTAAATTAAGTGAAAATATACTAAAAGCTATATTAGAGGATATAAAAATAGATAATGTAACAATATCTAAAGAAGAATTAGCAAAATTTATTTCTAAAGCTCAAAATAGCAGTGATGTTACATCTATATATCAAGCAATAGATGAGGCAGAATCAAATTTCAAAGACCTATTAAAACCAAATATGGATTTAGAAAAGATTAAATCAATTACTATTTTCTTAATATGTTTATATGTAATAAGTGCATTATTTACATATATAGAATCTATCTTAATGACAAATGTATCAAATAAATTTGCTAAGTCACTAAGAAGTAAAATAAGTAAAAAAATTAATTTGCTACCTCTTAAATATTTTGATAGTCATATAATAGGTGACATACTATCAAGAGTAACAAACGACGTTGATACAATTGCTCAATCAATGAACCAATCATTATCAACATTAGTAAGTGCAACAACTTTATTTATAGGAAGTATAATAATGATGTTTGTAACAAACTGGATAATGGCCATAACAGCAATATTATCAAGTTTAATAGGATTCATATTCATGTCATTAGTTCTATCAAAATCACAAAAATATTTTACAGCACGTCAAACAGAACTTGGAAAACTAGATGGACATATTGAAGAAATATATTCAGGTTTGAATGTTGTTAAAGTTTATAATGGTAAAAGACAATCAGATGAAGTATTTGACGATTTAAACAAGAGATTATTCACAGCTAATAGAAAAAGTCAATTTTTATCAGGATTAATGTTCCCTATGATGAGTTTTATTGGAAACTTCGGTTACGTAGCCGTATGTGTTGTAGGAGCATTACTTACAATAAACGGTAATATCTCTTTTGGTGTTATAGTTGCATTTATTATGTATGTTAGACTATTCACATCGCCATTATCACAAATAGCTCAAGCCATGACAAGTATGCAGTCAACAGCCGCATCATCAGAAAGAGTATTTGAATTTTTAGATGAAGAAGAAATGCAAGACCAAAAAGACATAACAAAATTATTAACAAACAAAGAAGCAAAAGGAAAAATAGAATTCAAAGATGTTACATTTACTTATGATGGAAACGAAACTCCAACAATAAAACACTTTGATGCTAAAGTAAAGCCAGGTGAAAAAGTTGCTATAGTAGGCCCAACAGGAGCTGGAAAAACAACAATGGTAAATCTACTTATGAAGTTCTACGACATAACAGATGGTGATATATTAATAGACGAAATATCTATAAAAGAATTAACAAGAGAAAATATACATAAGTTATTTACAATGGTACTACAAGATACATGGGTGTTTAATGGTACTGTAAAAGAAAATATAATTTATAACAGAGAAGATATAAGTGATGAAAAAATAGAAGAGGTATGTAAATATATTGGATTAGATCACTTCATAAAAACTCTTCCAAATGGATATGATACATTATTAAAAGATAATGACTCAGTATCAAGTGGTCAAAGACAATTATTAACTATAGCTAGAGGTATGTTAGAAGATGCACCATTCTTAATACTAGATGAAGCAACATCAAATGTTGATACAAGAACTGAAGAATTAGTAAGCAAAGCTATGGATAAATTAATGAAAGGAAGAACATCATTCATAATAGCCCATAGATTATCAACAATAAAAAATGCTGATTTAATATTAGTTATGAAAGATGGTAATATAATAGAGCAAGGAACACATGAAGAATTAATAGAAAAAAATGGTTTCTATGCTGATTTATATAATTCACAATTTGAACTATAAAGAAAACATATACATGTTTTCTTTTTTTGTGGTATACTTATATTGTAATTGCCCTATAGCCAAGCGGTAAGGCATCGGACTCTGACTCCGACATTTCGTTCGTTCGAATCGAACTAGGGCAGCCAATTAGAAAAAACATATATATCCAAAAGATAATATGTTATAATAGATTAAAAATAAGTTATTATAAAATACTAATAACTTTTTATTTGAAAGGAGTAATTATGACTTACAAGGATTTAGCAGATTTTATATTTCCAAATATAACAGAAACACCAGAGGATATTTATAAAAAATACCCAAAAAGAGACTTAGATGAAGGCTGTGAAGTAACAAGATTTGCGCCATCACCAACAGGATTTATGCATCTTGGAAGTTTTTATCAAGCTTTAATAAACTATGTAATAGCCAAAAATACAAATGGCGTATTTTATCTTAGAAACGAAGATACAGATCAACAAAGAGAAGTAAAAGGTGCGGTAGAGTTAATAAGAAAAACACTAGATCATTACGAGATAACACCAAATGAATATCAATTTGAAGATGAAATAGTTGGAAATTACGGACCATACTATCAAAGTAAGAGAAAAGAAATATACCAAGTATTTATTAAATATTTAATTAGTATTGGAAGAGCATACCCTTGTTTCGCAACAAAAGAAGAACTAGAAGAGTTAAGAACATCACAAGAAAAAGCTAAAATAAGAACCGGATACTATGGAAGATATGCAAGATATAAAGATATAAAACCAGAAGAGGCAATTGCTAGAATTAAAAATGGCGAAAAATACGTAATTCGTTTTAAGTCACAAGGAAATTTTGAAGAAAAATTTAAATTCATAGATGAAGTAAGAGGATTATTATTCTTATCACAAAATGATGAGGATTTTGTCATAATGAAAAGTGATAATGGACTTCCAACATACCACTTTGCTCATGTAGTTGATGATACTTTAATGCATACAACAACAGTAGTAAGAGGAGAAGAGTGGTTAAGTAGTGCTCCAAAACATATAGAATTATTCGAAGCCTTAAATGTAAAAGCACCAAAATATATTCATACACCACTTATAGTAAAAAAAGAAGGAAATAGTGTAAGAAAATTATCAAAAAGAAAAGATCCAGAAGCAACAATGAGTTTCTATGAAGAAAAAGGTTATCCAACACTTGCCGTAATAGAATCATTAATGACTATAATAAATTCAAATTATGAAGAATGGCATACTGCTAACCCAGATAAATCATTTAAAGAATTTATCTTTAATCCTAAAAAAATGTCCGCATCAGGAGGAGCAATGTTTGATGTTGAAAAACTAAATAACATTTCAAAAGATATAATATCAAAAATGACAAAAGAAGAATTAAGCTTTAATGCATATGAATGGGCAAAAAAATATAGTGAAGAGCTTAAAAATATAATAGAACAAGATAAAACATATTTTGAAAATATTATAAACATTGAAAGGGTTCAAGCAAAACCTAGAAAAGATATAGTTTATTATAGTGATATAATAAACCAAATATGGTATATGTATGATAATTTATTTAATGAATCTAAACAAGATTATGAATTCATGAAAATAACAGATAAAGAAGAAATAAGAACTATAGCAGATAAATATATAGATAACTACTATGACTCTAACGACGATAAAGAGACTTGGTTTAATAAAATAAAATCTTTATCAGAAGAATTAGGATATGCATCTAATATGAAAGAATATAAACAAAATCCTGATAACTTTAAAGGAAGTGTAGCTGATATATCAACAGTTTTAAGAGTCACAATAACAAAAAAATCACAAACACCAGATCTATATGAAATAATGAAACTTTTAGGAAAAGAAAGAATGAAAGAAAGAATAAGTAGAATTTAATATGAAAAAGATTTTAAAATTACTTCCATTTATTATTCTTATAATAGCTTCAATACTAGTATTACTATGGCATAATAATTTAAAACAAGAAGAAACAGAAGTAAAAAGAGACAAATTTAAAGAAGAATTTGAATCATTTAATAATGAATACGAGAATATAGAAATTCCACTTAATAATCCAATGTATTATGCCAGTAAAGATGAAATAATAAATACATTAGACTCAACAGGAATAATATTGTTCGCATCTCCAAAAGATAACGAAAGTAGAAAAGCAGTAGTAGAACTGATTAACATAGCTAAAAAAACAAATGTAACTAAGATAAACTACTATAATTTATTAGAAGATAGACAAGAAGTAGAACAAGTAGATGATGAAGAAGTTGTAGTAAAAGAAAAAAGTCAATTTTACGAACAACTTTTAGAAAGACTAGATAAAGAAGAGATAACAGATCCTACAATTATTTATGTCGTAGATGGTAACATAATATCTATTGAAAATAGTACAAACGATTCAACAAAAGAATTAATGCTAAAAGTTTCAGATAGTTCATGTGAAAAAGCATGCTAAGAGTAATTTTATTACTCTTTTTTATTATTCAGTTACAATATATATGCATATAAAATAATAATACTTAATTTACAAAAAACAACTTTTTAGTTATAATAATATTGGTGATAATATGAAAGAATTACTTATTAAAATATTGTTTTCAGCTTTCGCACTCTTACTATCATTTATATTTAAAATAGATATAGTAAAAAAAATACTTTTAATATTACCAATAATAGTACTTTTAGAAAATGATATAAGAGAAGCTATAAAAAAAATAAAACAGAAAAACA
Source organism: uncultured Bacilli bacterium (assembly GCA_934168005.1). Lineage (GTDB taxonomy): Bacteria > Bacillota_I > Bacilli_A > RF39 > UBA660 > CATOJL01. The sequence continues at coordinate 6,047 of CAKPMN010000021.1, forward strand.
TATTCAACGAATATACTTTTATTATATTATCAAGTATATTGTTAATCATATCTTTAAAGCTAACAATTCTCCTAGAAGCATTATTATTCTTTTCTCTAAAAGATTATTTATATTATAAGTTGGTAGAACCAAATAAAGAAAAAATAATATCATCAATTAGAAAAGATAGTGAAAAAGTTTTACTTAAAACACCATCAGGTTTAATGCAAGTACCACTAAAAGAAACAAAAGTAGGAGATATAATATATTTAGAAAAAGGAAAGATAAATCAAGCAGAAGGAATACTTTTATCAGAAAATAATAGTTATGTAACACTATTTACAAAAAAAGAGATAAAGGTAGAAACCGATGATTACATCCCATCAGGTGTTGTGCTTTTAAATGATGCATTAATAAAAATTAAAAGAAATTACCAAACATCTTCATATTATAAAATGGGAAATTTACTAGAACAATTAGAAGATAAAGATACAGAAAAAACATTAAGATTAGAAAGGAGAATAAATAAACTCTTATATGTCATAAGTATAGGTATAATAGCTTTAATATATAAAGACGTAAAAGAAATAATTCCAATTGTCGCATCAATTATCTTCTTAATAGAAATGGAATCATTAAAGAGAATTGAAACAATGATTCTATTTAAATACATATATAGAGTATTAAAAGAAGATATATTCATATCAAAAGAAAGTCTATTAGAAGATATTCTTAAAATTAAAAATATAGTATTTTCAAAAGAAGGTGTTGTTACAAATAAATTAGAGCTAGCAAAAATAGTTCCAGTTTACCAAACTAAAGAAGAAATCTTAGAAAAAGCTGTATATGCAGAAGAAGGTTCAACACACCCATATGCAAAAGCCTTAAGAAACTATAAAAAAATTGATATAGAAGAAGATAAAATATATTTTAAAGAAGAAATAAAAGGTAAGGGTGTACGAGCTATAATAGATGGTGAAGAAATATATGTAGGATCTAATATATTGTTTGATGAATTAAATATAACCTATCCAAAAATAGACTTTCAGATGCCTACATGCCTAATAGCCATCAATAAAACATATGCAGGAACATTTGTCTTTTCTACATCTATAAAAGAAGATATATATTTAACATCATCACTTTTAAGAGAAGAAGGAATTGAAAGAATAGTTCTAATTTCTTCTTCAGAAAAAGAACAAATAAAAAAGATAGGCAGTAGACTATCAATGAATGAATCATACGCTTCACTAACACTAGAAGAAAAAGGAAAAGTGTTAGATATGTATAAAAAAGAAGCAAAAACATTATATGTGGATGCATACGATTTAAATCAAACATTAAGAGAAAATAGTGATATAACAGTTATGTTAGGATCAAATAAAGAAATAGATCAAGCAGATATAATATTACCAACAACAGATATAAATGATATAGTAAAATTTATCAAAATAGCAAAAAAACGTAAGAAAAATCAAAAGTTCTTACGCATAACATCCCTTATAATAAAAGTTTTACTTCTTGGATTAATACTATTTAATTTATGTGATATTGCAGTATCCGCATTCATCTACTTACTAATATTCTTTATAGAAGTATTAACTTTTTACTTTAACATTTAATTCCATAACAGTCATTCTTTGGATCGAAAAAGAATTCTATATTTAAAGGATTGTATGTAAGATAAGTACAAATACTATAAAAAATTACTAAAATACCAATAAAAATAACATTTTGGTATTTTATTTTTGAATAAAATAGAATATAATAACAAAGAATTTGTGAAGCAAATATTGATAAATAAAGGATTATAAGAGTAACTATCATATTTTCTTTAAATATTAAATAAAAAGGTATATAAATAAGTAAAAATAAAGCAATATCAACAAGGCCAATCAAAGAAAAAGAAAACATAACTTTAAAGAAATCCTTAATAGATACAAATGAATAAATAATGCCACTAATAATATAAGCAGAAAACATCATCTTAGTATGTTCAAACACACTTTCATTAACAGGAGATATAATACTAGTTAAAATATTAGGAAAAAAGTCATATAAAAAATGAAGAGGAAAATTAATTAAAAAAACTAAAATACTAGTCAAGAATACAAACTTTTTCATGCAATCACCTGTTAATAATATATATAAATTCAAAAAAATTATACTTTTTTCTAATAAAAAAAAGGAAATTTGAAAGTTTTGTCGTATATTAAATATAGGGAGTAGGTATACATGAACGAAAACTATTTACTAACAGAAGAAAAAATAAATGAAATTCGATCTAGCGTAGATATAGTAGAAGTAATAGGAGAATATATTCCACTTACAGGAAAAGGAAAAAACTTTTTCTGTGTATGTCCATTTCATGACGACCATTCTCCTTCAATGAGTGTTAGTAAAGATAGACAAATATATAAATGCTTCTCTTGTGGAGCTGGTGGAAACGTTTTTACATTTGTAAAGAATTATGAAAACATTTCATTTATAGAAGCCGTAAAAAAAATGGCTTTAAAAGCCGGAATATTTTTAGATATAAATACCAAAGAAAAAAAACAAACATCAAAATATCAAAAATATTATGATATGTATGATATGGCATTAAAACTATATACGAATAATATAAATACAAAAGAAGGAATAGAGGCCAAAAAATACCTAACAAAAAGAGGAATAAGTGAAGATATAATCAAACATTTCAATATAGGCTTATCCTTAAAGAACACATCTCTTTTAACAGGTTTGCTTCAAAAAAAAGGATATAGTGAAAAAGAACTGTTAGATTATGGACTAGCCACAAAAAAAGATAATGATATTCATGATATTTATTATAATCGTATCATGTTTCCACTTTTCAATTTAGAAGGAAAACCAGTAGGATTTTCTGGAAGAGTATATGATCAAGAGTCAAATTTTAAATACATAAATACAAAAGAAACAGAAATATTTAAAAAGGGTGAAAGCCTATATAACTATCACGTAGCCAAAAATATAGCTAGAAATATAGGAAAAATAATAGTTGTAGAAGGCTTTATGGATGCAATAAGATTATATACAATAGGAATTGAAAATGTTGTCGCAACAATGGGGACAAGCGTAACAAAAGAACAAATAGCGATAATAAAAAAGATGGCAAAAGAAATTATTTTAATGTTTGATGGTGATACAGCAGGAAAAAAAGCCGCTTACCAAGTATCAACAGAACTAAAAAATAATGGAATAGATGCCAAAATAGTAGTTTTAGAAGATAATTTAGATCCAGATGAATATATTTTAAAATATGGGAAAGAAAAAATGTTATTTCACTTAGAACACCCTATGAATGAAATGGATTTTAAACTGGAGTATTTAAAAAGCGGTAAAGATATTACTTCAGCTGATGGATTAAGTGAATATATCCACGGTATGATAGATGAGCTTAATAAAGTAACAGACCCTATATTAAGAGAAAGTACAATTTTAAAACTTTCAAACCAAACAGGATTTGATATAAACTTTATTAAAAACGAATTAAAAGAAATAGATTTAAAAAAAGAAATAGAAATAGTACCAAAAAAACAAAATAAAAGAAGAAATAAATATGAAGAAGCAGAAATGAGATTGTTATTCTATATGCTTAATCATGAAGATGTAATAAAAGAATATAAAAAAAGGGTTCATTTCCTAAATATAAGTAAATATCGCTTACTAGCTAAAGAAGTAACATACTTTTATGATGATAACGGCTATGTCAAAGAAGCAGATTTAGTAAGTTACTTTAGAGATAATGAAGAATTAAGTAATACATTAGAAGAAATAATGTCACTAAACATAAAAGAAGAATACACAAAAGAAGAAATAGATGACTATATAATGGCAATAAATGAGAATAAGATAGAAAATACAATGCAATACTTAAAAGATGCCATGAGAAAAACAAATGATGAATTAAAAAAAAGAGAATTATCGGAACAAATATTAGAAATGAAAAAAAGATTAGAAGAGGATAGGTGTAATTATGAACGAAATTAAAACATTTGACGCAAGAAAAGAAGAATTATTAAAAAAAGGAAAAGAAAAAGGACAAATAACTTACGAAGAATTAGCTAATAGCTTAAAAGGATTAGAATTAACTGGTGAAGAATTAGATGAATTATATACTTTATTTTCAGATAATAATATCAAAATAGTATCAGAAGATGACACAGAAGATGATGGAGAAGTATTATTATTAGATGATGACGTTTTAACAAAAGATTTAACAATCAATGATCCAGTTCGTATGTATTTAAAAGAAATAGGACAAATAAAACTATTAACAATGGAAGAAGAATTAGAACTAGCTGATAGAATTCTTCAAGGAGATGAAACTGCTAAAGCAACACTAGCAGAAGCAAACCTTCGTCTAGTTGTATCAATAGCTAAAAGATATGTTGGACGTGGAATGTTATTCTTAGACTTAATTCAAGAAGGAAATATTGGATTAATGAAAGCTGTTGAAAAATTTGATGTATCAAAAGGATATAAATTTTCAACATATGCAACATGGTGGATTCGTCAAGCTATAACTCGTGCAATAGCAGATCAAGCAAGAACAATCCGTGTTCCAGTACATATGGTAGAAACAATTAACAAACTAGCTCGTATTCAAAGACAATTAACACTAGAGTTAAATCGTGAACCAACAGAAGAAGAATTAGCTAAGAAAATGGGAACAAGTGTTGATAAAATAAGAGACATTTATAAAATAAGTCAAGAACCAGTATCACTTGAAACACCAATCGGAGAAGAAGATGATTCACACCTTGGAGATTTCATAAAAGATGAAAGAAACGTATCACCAGAAGAATACGCAACTAATGAATTATTAAAAGACGAAATAGCTGACGTTTTATTAACATTAACAGAAAGAGAAGAAAAAGTAATTCGTCTACGTTTTGGACTAGATGATGGAAAAAGTAAAACACTAGAAGAAGTAGGTCAAATATTCGGTGTAACAAGAGAACGTATACGTCAAATAGAAGCAAAAGCTTTAAGAAAATTACGCCATCCATCTCGTAGCAGAAAATTAAAAGATTATATGGGTGACTAATGAAGTTAAAAAAAAGATTATTAACGATCTGTTCACTTATAGAAAATAATAAAGAAGTATATGATATAGGTTGTGATCATGCATACCTAGATATATTTCTAACAGAATATAAAAATTGTAAATGCCATGCATCAGATAAAAGTAGTAATGCATTAAAGTATGCTATAAAAAACATCAAAGAAAATAAATTAGAAGATAAAATAGAAGTAATAGTATCAGATGGACTAAAAAACATAAATATATCCGATAAAAGTACAATTGTAATAAGTGGAATGGGGACCCAAACAATAATAAATATTTTAGAAAATGATCAAATATATAAAGCTTATGATATTATAATTCAATCAAACAATGATCATGAAATGCTTAGAAGATATTTAAATAAAAGAAATTTAAAAATAGTTGATGAATTAGTTGTTAAAGAAAAAAATATATATTATATAACAATAAAAGTAGTAAAAGGAAATCAGAAATTAACAAAAAAAGATTTCATATTAGGACCTATATTAAGAAAAAATAAAGACATAGAAAAAATAAGTTACTATCTATATTTATTAGAATTAAAACAAGAGATATTAAAAAAAATGCCAAGAAAAAATCTCGGCAAAAGACTAGAATTAATACAAGTTATTAATTGGTTAAAAAGAATGCTAAAGAAAGAAAGTAGGGCCTAAGTTATTAGAAGGAGTATTAACTTCTTCTTTTTTTGCCTCACTAACTTTTTGAACACTTTTTTTAGTAGTACTATCATCTTTTTTAAATTCATTCATAACCTTAAACATTGTTTTAGCGTTCTTATAAATAGGGCTAGCTTGTTTAACAATAGGAATAGCTTGATTAATAACATTTAAAGTTTTGCTTGTACCAGATAGGATACTAGAAAAATTGATATTACCTAGTAATCCTTTAATAAAACTAGGTCTACTTACTATAGGATAGCTTGCATAATATGGGTTAAAGTAATTCATAATTTGCCCCTTTCTAAAATATTATATGTTTTACTTAAAAAATGTTTTACAAAAATCTAAAATATGATATAATTAACAAAGAATAGGCAAGTGTAAAGAATAAAAGAGGAAGACGGAAGGTGTTTATTTAGATGAGACTATTTATATATATTTGGAAGGGATTAAATTTTTTAATTATTAATCCTATATCATTAATATTAAAATATATAATAAAAGGTGTTTTGGCGCCTATTTTGTTGCTTAAAGATTTAAATGAAAGAAAAAGTATTAAACAAGGATCTATCAATAGTAACAAAAAGAAAAACGTAATAAAAGTTAAAACAGAAAAAGAAAGAGCAGAAATAAGAGAAAAAGAAAGACAAGAAATGAAAAAACAACAAGAAAAACTTGCCAAACAAACAGCTCTTAAAAAACGCTTAGAAGAAAAAAGAGAAAAGAAAAGATTAAAAAGAGAAAAAATAGAAGAAGCTAAAAAAGAAAAAGCTAGACTAAAAGAAGAACAAAAACAAAAAGCACACGAAGAACGTCTAAAAAAACTAGCAGAAAAAAATAAAATAGAAGAAGAAAAAGCTCTAAAGAAAATTCAAGAAGAAGAAAGAAAAAAACAAGAAAAAGAAGAAGCTTTAGGAAAGAAAAGATTAGAGCGTCAAAAACGTTTAGAAGAGAAAAAACGTATAAAAGAGGAGAAAAAAGCTAGAAGACAACATGGTGAAACAAAAGAAGAAAAAGCTTTAAGAAAAGCTAAAGAGAAACAAGAAAAAGAAGAAAAAGAAAGAATTGCACGTCAAAAGAAAATCGAAGCTTTACATGAAAAACAACAAAGAAGAGAAAACGCAATATATCGTAAAGAAAAAGAAAAACAAGAAGAAAGACGTAGAAAAGAAGAATTAAAGAAAAAGAAAAAAGAAGAAAAAGAAAGAATCAGAGCCGAAAAGAAGAAAAAAGAAAATGATTCTTATGTAAACGATAAAGTTACAATTGAAAAACCTGGTATGAAAGGCAAATTTGCTGAATTCAAAGCAAAATTAAAAGCATTACCAGATAAAATCGTAAAGAAAATATCAAATAACTCATTCTCAAAATCAGCAAGAAACCGTCGTGATATGAATAGACAAGCTTTACTTATTGATTTTGAAGGTGATGAAGCACAACGTAGTGACGTAAAATTAATATACGAATATGAAGCAAAGTCACCAGAAGGTAAATATGTAAAAGGACACTTTGAAGCTTTCTCAAAAGTTGAAGTTCATTCATTCCTTTTAAGTGAAGGATATGAAGTATATAAAATTCAAACAAACAAATGGATACAATTTAAATATTCATCTTCTGCATCAAATAAGAGGAAATTTAAAATAAAAGATTTAATATTCTTCTTAACACAATTATCTACTTATTTAAAAGCAGGTATTACATTATCAGAAGCATTAAAGATATTGGCAAGACAATTTTCATCTACAAAAGCCTATGAAAATATCTTTAAATCAATTAACTATGAATTATCAGTTGGTGAAAGTTTCTCAGATGCATTAGCAAAACAAGGTGAAGCATTTCCAAGACTACTTATTAACATGTTAAAAACAGCCGAAATGACAGGATCACTTCCAGAAGTACTAGATGATATGGCAGAATATTATAACGAAATGGAAGAATCAAGAAGACAATTAGTAACAGCAATGATGTATCCTTCTATAGTTGCCATATTTGCAGTAGCTGTTATGACTTTCATAATGGTATATGTAGTACCACAATTCGTTGAAATCTATGATTCAATGGAAGGAACAGAAATACCTAAATTTACACTTGTAGTAATGGATATATCCGCATTCTTAAAAGAAAATTTAGTTTGGATATTAGTAGGAGTAATAATAGCAATATTAACTATATATTTCTTATATAAAAAGAGTAAAATTGTTAGAACACTAATGCAGATTGGATTTATGAAAATTCCAGTCATAGGAAATACAGTTATATATAACGAAGTTACAACATTTACTAAGACCTTAGGTTCTTTATTAAGCCACAACGTTCCAATTATTGAATGTATGGATATATTAAATAAAATAACAAACAACGAAGTATATAAAATGTTAATACTAGACGTTATTACAAACCTTGCAAGAGGTGGAAAAATTTCAGAATCATTCTCAGGCCACTGGGCATTCCCAGTTCCTGCATATGAGATGATAGTTACAGGTGAAAAAACAGGTGAACTTGCAGAAATGATGCAAAAAGTATCAATTTACTATCAAGATTTACAAAAGAATACAACTGCTCGTATCAAGACAATTATTGAGCCAGCCTTAACAGTATTCTTAGCGTTAGGTACAGGTATTATCGTATTGGCGATTGTTATTCCAATGTTCAACATGTACAGTGCAGTATCTGAAATGGGTTAATCATGACAATTTATTATGCTGTAATGATGTTTATCTTTGGAGCATGTTTTGGGTCCTTCTACAACGTAGTAGGATACCGAGTTCCCAGAGGTATGTCTATAATAAAACCAAACTCACATTGTACAACCTGTAATCACGAGCTTAACATATTAGATTTATTTCCAATAATAAGTTATATACTATTAAAAGGTAGATGCCGTTATTGTAAAGCAAAAGTTGGTATATTTTATCCATTTTTTGAAACAATGACAGGTCTCCTTTTTACAGTATGCTACTTAAAATATGGCTTTAGCTATGATTTACTTATAGCCTTAGTATTTATATCAATGTCACTAATCATAATAATTAGTGATTATCAAACAATGATTATTCCAGATTCAGTATTAATAGTATCATCAATCCTAATAATAGTAATAGACATATTTAACGTAGGATTAATGAAAACAGGAATGCATATAATAGATGGCGTTATCGCACTAGCTATAATGTATTTACTAAAATTATTCGGAGATATGCTATTTAAAAAAGAATCTATGGGTGGTGGAGATATCAAGTTAATGTTTGTATTTGGCCTCGTATTAGGATGGCCAACCGCATTGCTTTCTATATTTGCCTCATCATTTATAGGACTACCAGTCTCAATGGTTATGGTTGCTAAATCAGATAGCCATGAAATACCATGGGGACCATTTCTAACAATAGCAGCGATAATATTATTATTGGCAGGAATAGACATGAACTTAATAATAGATATAATGAATAGATAAAAAGACTAATTTTAGTCTTTTTTTGTCGTATAAAAATTACAAGATAAATAATTCACAAGTGTACAGCTTACACTTAATGCAATGAAAAATACTATTGACAAAAAAGCTCGGGGGGGGGGTATACTTTATACATAGAATAGGAGAAAGTGTAGTATGAAGAACAAAAAAGGTTTCACATTAGTAGAGTTGCTAGCTGTAATAGTAATACTTGCGGTGATCGCATTAATCGCAACCCCACAAGTATTAAACTTGATAGACCAAGCTAAAAAAGGAGCATTTGAACAAACAATAAA
>CAKPMN010000022.1 GCA_934168005.1 uncultured Bacilli bacterium
GATTGTCCTGTTAATACTTATTATATCCTTTAAATCTTATTGGAGGGTAAATTCTGCTACTGAATAATAAAAAGACTCATAAAAATGAGCCTTTTTGTTATAAATTCATAAAGTATATAGCTAAACTAAGAACAACTGCATAACCACTAAAGATGGTATAAGGTATTAAAAATTTAGAAGAAAGATTATTTAATTCTTTAGATTCATAATATAAGAATAATGAAGTAATAAAGATTAAAACACAATCAACAAAACCTAGAAAAGGACTTTTAAAATAGAAGAACAAAACTAAATACAATTGATTAAAAATATAATTAAAAATTAAACTACTTTTATAATCTTTTTCGTATTTAATATAATTATTACAAACTAAGATAGTAATACTAATGGCTATTAAAAAATAAAGAGTAAACCAAACAATAGAAAAAAATTGACTAGGTAATGCGAAAAAAGGCTTATTTATATCTTTATAATAACCAAAATTAGAAGAAAAGATAAAACCAGATAAAAGCCACGGAACAAAAGAAATAACAAAAGTCCAAAAACGTTTCAAAAACTCTCACCTCTTTACAAAATATATGCCTTTTAGTATAATAATATACACGAGGACGTGATTATATGGAAGAAATACAACTTGGAAAAAATGATGAAGTTGTAATGAAATTGCTTCATTATTTTATAACAGAACAAGGATATAATCCAATTATATTACATGGAGCCAAAGATGAAATTTGGTTGGAAAATATGGATAGTGAATATGAAATAGTACGTATAGTATCTGGATATATTCATAATAATGAACAATTGAATTTTGACTTATTTAGAACAAAACAAATCCTTAAGAAAATAAAAAAATCAACATTCTCTTTAAAGGTTAATACATTAAGTTTATTTGTAAATCTAGGGGATAATGTAAAAATAGAAGAATTTAAGGATTTTCCAAAAATTGATATAGCAAGCATAAATACTATAGATGACATAAATAAATATGACTTTATAATTAAAGCTTTTCCAAATATAACAATAGAAACAGATTTTAAAGAAGAGGGTATGAACTTATTCTTTAAAATAACAGAAGAAATTGCAAAGAAAAATCAAGAATCAACAAATAAAGCAGAAGACGTATTTAAAAGAAAAAAGCCAGTAGTAACAACAATAATAATTTTATTAAACATGATTATATTCCTGCTTATGTATATATTAGGAAATGGATCAGAAGATGCATTAACATTACTAAAATTTGGAGCTAACATAAGAAGCTTAACAACAGCAGGTGACTATTATAGATTAATAACATATGCTTTCTTGCATATCGGATTAATTCATCTATTATGTAATATGTATTCACTATATATAATAGGAAGTCAAATAGAAAACTTTTATGGAAAAATAAAGTATATAATAATTTACCTATTTAGTGCAGTATGTGGTGGACTATTATCTATCGCCACAACAAATTCATTGTCAGCAGGAGCATCTGGAGCAATATTTGGACTATTTGGAGCACTATTATACTTTGGATACCATTATCGTGTATACTTAGGTAGTGTTATGAAGTCACAAGTAATTCCGTTAATTATATTTAACTTACTTTTAGGAGCAATGCTTCCAAGCATAGATAATTTTTGTCATATAGGTGGACTAATAGGTGGACTATTAATCTCATCAGCACTTGGACTTAAATATAAAGAAAGTACATTTGAGAAAATAAATGGTGGCATTTTAACTATTATATTCTTTAGCTTTTTAATATATTTAGCTTTCTTTATGGAATTAGTATAGTTTACACTATACTTTTTTTGTGGTATTATTAAGTAGTGATTTATATGAAGATAGTAGAAAATGATTATAATTATTCAATGATAGTCCAAGATATATTAACTAATGAAGACTTTTGTAAACTTAAATACATAGAACATCATGCAACTACAAAATATGCTCATTCAATTAGAGTATCTTATCATGCATATAGGATAACAAAAATGCTTCACCTAGATTATATTAAAACAGCACGTGCTGGACTATTACACGATTTTGCCATATCCAAAAATGGTAGAACAGAAATAGAAAGATTTAAAGATACATTTACGCATCCAAAACAAGCTTTAATAGAAAGTAAAAAAAGATTTAACTTAACTGAATTAGAGGAAAATATAATAATATCCCATATGTTTCCAACTTATACAGCCCTTCCAAAGTACCTAGAAAGCTGGATAGTTGTATTAACTGATAAAACAATAGGCTTAAAAGAATTACTTGGAAAACTAAAATATAAATTATCTTACTATAAGAATATTTATATATTGTGTATTTTTAATATAATAAAATAAGTTGAAAAACTTATTTTTTTTGTGCTAGAATTATAAAGGAGGCAGTATGAAAGCAAGTACAAAAAATATTAGTATCTATGCAGATGTAGAAATAGAAAATATAGATTATATATTAGAAACGCTAGAAAATAGTTTGATAGAATATTTAAAATTTTTCAAAATTGATAAGTTTTCAAAAATAGAAATAAATATATATAAAAACCAAGACGAATATGAAGAAAATATGTATCAACTTGGTTTTGAAGAAAATGTAGCATTTGATCCAATTAATAAGAATATATATTGTGTATATGATAAAAGCAAAATATTAATATATTTAAAACAGCAATTAGTTCATATGATATTTTATGAAGTCTATAAAGATAAGTATGGAAATAAAGAATGGTTAGAAAATGGACTAACAAAATATTTATCAAGTAAAAAATTAAATGATAATGAATTTAGAAATTGGTTTATAGCAAGAATAGCCTTAAAAGATACATCAGAATATTCAAAAGAAAATATTAAAGATATTGGTTATTTATTAGTTAAATACATAAATGACTACTATGGAAAAAGCTACCTAGAAAATATAATTCAAAACAAAGAAGAATTAGAAAAACTAGAGCAAACAATTTTTAATTCTGCACTAAGTTATTACAATAAACTATTTAAAATAGATAAAATTAAAAACAATATAGCAGATATCAAAACAATAGATGAACTAATAGATTATATTAATCTAAACTATACATATGGCTGGTATGATAGAAATGAAGTTAATCATAAAGAAAAACAAACAGAAGAATATTATACAAGAAGTGTAGATGAAATAATAAGAACAAAAGAAGCAACATCATTTGAAAGAGCAATACTCGCATCATCAATATTAACAAATTTAAAAATTGAAAACAAAGTAGTAGTAGATATAGACAAAATGATAGCATATCCATTAATTAAGCAATTAGATTGGAAACAATTAAATTGGAAGTTAGGACTAGTAGATTATGAAAGAAAAGAAAATCTAATAGAAATAGATACAATTCCAGTTAACTTAAGCTTCGAAGAACTAAAAGAATATATAAAAAATCACAAAGATTATAAACAAAAATAAAAATTATGTTATAATTAATGTGTGTCCTAGTAGCTCAGTAGGATAGAGCAATTGCCTCCTAAGCAATAGGTCGTTGGTTCGATTCCAATCTAGGACGCCATTAAAAAAAATCAAAGACTTGTCAAAAGTCTTTTTTAATGTTATTATTAGTATGTAAGCAAGAAAACTTGCATAAAATAAAAAAATGAATACTTAACAGTGCAAAGTTGAGTACTCACCAATTGGTTTCGCACTTAATCTTGTTAGATTGAGTGCATTTTCTTTTTATAATTCATTATCATTTAAATAATAGAAGTATAAGTAGAAGGATGATAATGATTAGAGCAAAGATTAAAAAATCTTTCTTAGTCATTTCACCACCTCCTTTCGGAGGTAAGCACTCAACTGTTAAAGTATTCCTAAACAAATTATACCAAAACATATGTTCATAATCAACAAATTTCGTTAGATTTAATGATAAAGAAATACGAATAGATATATTTATATTTATTTTTTTTTATGTTATAATACTTGAAATTTGAAGGTGATTATTATGATAAAATACATTCCACAATTAGAAAATAGAGATGAGTATTACTTACCTTTAATAGATATATTTGAACCTGGAAAGGCTGATTGTGAATTTAAAATACCATTATCTTTTTTTATAAAAAATAAAGACTTATTTGAAGAAATTAAGAATTATATAAATTTATTTAAGAAAATTGACATTATGAGTTATTTTGATAAAAATTCTTTTCAAAGTTATGAATCTTATAGGGTAGCTTGTGATAATTTACAAGAATACAATTTAATTAATGAAGAATTATATTGGGTAATACAAGAATATGATAGAATAGATTTCGAAGCAAGTGATTTAGAAAATATTATATCCATGACGCTAAGAATATTAAGATTGTTAGAGGAGGTATATCCTCATAATAAAGATATATATATAAAATCTATTGATAAATTTAAAATTGCACTGGAAGAATTAAATAAACTTGGTTCAATCGTTTATGATAGGGAAGCAGTAAAATATAAAAAAGTATTTTTACCAGATTCTTGGTTTATTCTCCCTAATCAAGTTTTATATAATACAGGTAACGGACATAAAGGTAGTAATTTAATTTATGATTTTTATAATACTATTGATAGTTCAATAAAACACTCAAAAAATTTAGATGGCATGTTTACTTATTTTTTTAATTTAGCCAAAAAAATAAAAGAGGATGGTTTTACATCAGGACATTTTAAAAGTTATATAAATCTTATTTATTTTCCTGTATATACTGATACTACACATGAAATTCCTACATGTCATGAAAAATATACATTAGACCATTTAGTTGGTATAGTAATGGCTCATGCTTATTTTTATAAATTTTTTGCAAATATGCAAAAGTATTGTGTAGATCCAAAATTAGAATTTAATAAATTAAAAGAAATGACAAATAATGAAGTGAATGATATTTTTGTTAGATGCTGCGGCTTTCATAAAGTCGAAAGTCAACTTAAGAAAACAATTACAACAAGTGATGTTAATTATAAGGATTTATTTAAGGAATATATAGATAAAGGATGGAATGTTGTTTTTATTCCACCAATTATAATTAAAAGAGATTTAGGTGTAATTTCGGAATTAGATATGGAATCACCATTTGTAAAAAAATATATGAAATAATTATGTTTTTTATCAGAACAGGATAGGGTGTTTGTATCACTTTTTCTGATAAATCATTATTTTATTAGGTCGTTGGTTCGATTCCAATCTAGGACGCCATTTAAAAAAATCAAAGACTTATCAAGAGTCTTTTTTTGATATTTTTATCTAAATAAAAAAATCAATAGATTATTGATTTTTAAAACGAATAAGTGAGATAGAAGCAGAAATAACTTCTAAAACATTTCCAATAACAATTATATAGGCTCCAACAAACACATTGTAAACGCCCCATAAAACACCACATATAAGCATTGTAATTCTCATGTATTTAGGATTTTTTAAATAACTAGAAATAAATAAGATAATATTTATGAAAAGTGGAAGTAATGAATATATGCCATTATAAAATATAACAGAAACTAGTATTAGTAAAAATATAAATATTACTAAAAAGGAAATAGGAATTGTTTTCTTTTTCTTTTCATATAGCATAAAAATGAAACTTTTTGCTTCTTCCAATATTTCAACAAATACGCCAGATAAGGCTCCTTTAATAATATAAACAATCAGATAACAAAAAGAAGCAAAAACTTGAGTTAATAAAATATCTTTTTTATCTTTGTATTGAATACTTACAACATATAAAAATATCGATAAAACAGAAACTAAATAATAAAGCACTAAAATATACTGATTCATAAAACACCAACCTATCTTAAAAAATTATATCATAACAAACATAATTTAAAAATATAAAATTGTGCTATAATAAACAAAAAGGAGTAATGTATGAAAAAAGTAATAGTAGTAGGTCTAGGCGCATCAGGAGCTATAGCGGCAATAAAAGCAAGTGAAAACAATGAGGTATTAGTACTAGAAAAACAATCATCACCACTAAAAAAGATCTTAGTAACAGGAAATGGTAAATGTAATTTATGGAACAAACACTTATTTAAAGAAAACTTAGATATAGAAAAATATTACCATACAGATAACTATGATTTGTTAAATAAAATACTAAAGAAAAGATTTGAAGTATATGATTTTCTAACAAAAGATTTAAATATATTTACAAAAGAAAAAAATGAATATATATATCCATATTCGAAGTCCGCATCAAGTATAAAAGAAATATTAGAACAAAAACTAGCAAGTAATAATGTAGACGTAATATTAAATTTTGAAGTAACAAATATTGAAAAGAAAAACAATAAAATATACGTTTATAATTCAAATGGTGAATACTATACATGTGATAAATTAATAATTTCAAAAGGAAACAAGTCAGGACAGTTAGGACAAGATATAACAGATGACTTAGAAAATAATTTAAAAGTAAAATTGAATGAAAAATACCCATCTTTAGTTCCTATAACATTATCAACACCATTTTTAAAAGAATGGAATGGAATAAGAACTGATGCAAAACTAACTTTATATAATAATGATAAATTAATAAAACAAGAAACAGGAGAAGTCCAACTTACAGATTATGGTATAAGTGGCATAGTAACCCTAAACTTAAGTGGATATGTAAATAGATTAAAAGGAGAAAAAAAGATAGAAATAGACTTTGTAGAAGACATTAGTGAGGAAGATTTCTATAACAAATTAATAAATATTAAATCTAACAATAAAGTTGAAACAGTTCTGGAAACATTATTTAACTATAAACTATTATTTATTTTATTAAAAAAGTCCAATATAAAAAAAGATACAATATGGAACACATTAACAAAGGAACAAATAAAAAAGCTAGTACATTTAATAAAACACTTTGAATGTAAAGTAGATAAAACATTAGATTTTAATAGATCACAAGTAACAACAGGTGGTATATCTTTAAAAGGATTAGATGAAAGCCTTAAAATAGATAAAGATATATATGTAACAGGAGAGGTGCTAGATGTTGATGGTATATGTGGTGGATATAATCTAGCATTTGCTTTTATAACAGGTTTTATAGTAGGTGAGATATGTTAAGAGTAAGAGAATTAAAAGTAGAAGTAGGAAATATTTTAACTAAAGATGTAATAGCTGCTAAATTAAAAACTAGTAAGGAAAATATAATATCATATGAGATAAAAAAAGAATCACTAGATGCAAGAGATAAAAACAAGATATATTTTGTATATGAAGTAAATGTTAAAGTTAAAAATAAAATAACAG
Source organism: uncultured Bacilli bacterium (assembly GCA_934168005.1). Lineage (GTDB taxonomy): Bacteria > Bacillota_I > Bacilli_A > RF39 > UBA660 > CATOJL01. Next base: position 7,238 of record CAKPMN010000022.1, read on the forward strand.
GCATTAAAAATGTAGAAGAAATAGAAGAAAAACACTATGAGTTTCCAAAACTTAAAGTAATAGACAAAAATATAATAGTAGTAGGATCAGGCCCAGCCGGACTTTTTACAGCTTATATATTATGTGAAAATGGTTACAAGGTTACATTAATAGAAAGAGGATCTACTGTAGAAGATAGAGTAAAAAAAGTAGAACAATTTTGGAATACAGGTAAACTAGATATAAATTCAAATGTTCAATTTGGGGAAGGTGGAGCAGGAACTTTTTCAGATGGGAAATTAAACACTTTAGTAAAAGATGAATTTAAAAGAGGAGAAAAAGTTCTAGAAACATTTGTTAAATTTGGAGCTTTAAAAGATATAATGTATTCATATAAACCACATATTGGGACAAATATATTAAGAAATGTAATAACAAATATGAGAGAATATATGAAAAAAAAGAATGTAAAATTCTATTTTGATACATGTATGACAGATATAATAATAGAAGATAATAAAGTAACAGGAATACAAATAAATAATAGCGAAGTGTTAAAGACAGATATACTAGTACTAGCATTAGGACATAGTGCAAGAGATACATTCAAAATGTTATATGAAAAACATATACCAATGGAAGCTAAACCATTTGCAGTAGGATTTAGAGTAGAACATCCCCAAAAAATGATAGATGAATCACAATATGGATTAAAATATCAAAAGTACTTAAATAAAGCTACATACAAATTAACATATAAATCATCTAATAATAGAGGAGTATATTCTTTTTGTATGTGTCCTGGAGGATATGTAGTCAATGCATCAAGTGAAGAAAATAGACTAGCAATAAATGGAATGAGTAATCACGAAAGAGAAAGTAAAAATGCTAATAGTGCTATAATAGTTACAGTCAAAAAAGAAGATTTTAATAATGACATATTTGAAGCAATATCTTTTCAAAGAAAAATAGAAGAAAAAGCATATAATCTAAAGCATGGTAAAATACCAGTGCAATTATTAAAAGATTATATGAATAATATAGAATCAAGTAAAATTGGTAACGTAGATGTCATAACAAAAGGCTCTTATGAATTGGCAAATTTAAATGAAATATTACCTAAAGAATTAAATGACGCTATAAAAGAAGCTTTTCCATACTTTGGTAAAAAGATAAAAGGCTTTGATAGAGATGATGCTATCTTACTTGGAGTAGAATCGAGAACATCTTCTCCAATTAGAATACTAAGAGATGATAATTTAATGTCTTCTATAAGAGGATTATACCCAGTAGGAGAAGGCGCAGGCTATGCTGGAGGAATAACATCAGCAGCAATAGATGGTATAAAATGTGCCGAAGAAATTCATAAATATTTGAATAAAAATTCTTGAATTTAAAATTTAAAAATGCTATAATCATTAAGCAACGAGTTGCTAAAATCAGCGTAAGTCCAGTTGATTTTAGCTTTTTTTTGTGTGAAAGGAGTATATATGAAAACATTCGATTTAAAAAAAGACAACATCAATAAACTTATATTAGCTTTTTCAATACCATGTGTAATAAGTATGTTAATAAATTCAGTTTACAATATTGTCGATCAAATATTTATAGGACAAGGAGTAGGAACCTTAGGAAATGCAGCAACAAATGTTATATTTCCACTAGTAATATTATTTAATGCCATAGCTGGTCTAATAGGAAATGGGACAGCAGCCAATATGTCTTTAAAATTAGGAGAAGGAAAAAAAGAAGAAGCAAAAAAAAGCGTTGGAAGCGCTATAACAGTAATTATAGTATCGTCAATTATAATTAGTATAATAGCTTATATTTTGCTTCCAAAATTAGTAATGTTTTTTGGATGCACAAAAAGCGTTTATGATTATGCAATAGAATACGGAAAAATAATTATTTTAGGAGCACCATTTATGATAATATATAGTGCTTTATCAAGTATTATAAGAGCAGATGGGTCTCCAAAATATTCAATGATTCTATTAGTAATAGGAGCTATTATAAATATAATATTAGATCCAATAATGATATTCACATTTAATATGGGAGTAAAAGGAGGAGCCCTAGCTACAATAATAGGCCAATTTGTAAGCTTTATTTTAGCTATAATATATTTAAATAAAACAAAAAGCTTCAAGTTAACAAAAAAGGATTTTATTCCAAATAAAATAATATTTAAAGTGATGGGATTAGGTTTATCATCATTTATTACTCAAATGACAGTTTTAGTATTGTTTGTATTCATGAACAATATTTTAACATCATTAGGTGCATCAACTAAATATGGTAGTGACATTCCACTTTCTGTATATGGAGTAGTAAGTAAAATAAACAGTTTATTTATAAGCAGCGTTTTAGGAATAGCAATAGGTTCACAACCAATAATAGGATATAACTATGGAGCAGGAGAGTATAAAAGAGTAAAAGAAACTTTAAAGAAAGTATTAATAATTAACTTTACAATAGCTTTTATATTTAATCTAGCATTCTTTATTTTTCCAAACTATATAGTATTACCATTTATAAAAGCATCAGATCCAAACTATGATTTATTTATAGAATTCGCAGTATTATTATGTAGAACATTTATGGCAGTAATAACACTTAATGCTTTAGAAATGACAACAAGTATAGTAGTACAATCATTAGGCAAAGTTTTTAAAGCAACTATTGTATCATTTATAAGACAAATAATTTTATTAATACCAATATCATTAACATTAAGTTATGTATTTAACTTAGGACTTAACGGAGCTTTATATGCTGGAATGATATCAGATATACTATGTTTTATAATATGTATATTTATCTTTAAATCAGTATATAAAGAATTAGAAGTTACAGATAGAAAAGTAGAAGAAGATAATTTAGAAGAAAATACCTATAACGGAAAACATATAGTAATTACTATCTCAAGAGAATATGGTTCAGGTGGAAGATATGTTGGAAAGTTACTTGCCGATAGTCTTGGCATAGATTTTTACGATAAAGAATTAATAAGATTAACAAGTAAAAAATCAGGTTTAAAAGAAGAATACATAGAGAAAAAAGACCAAACTAAAAAACAATTATATGAAAATAATAATGATGATATTATATTTATAACAGAAGAGAAAATAATTAAAAAATTAGCTAAAAAATCATGTGTTATAGTAGGAAGATGTGCTGACTATATACTAAAAGACAATAAAGATACATTAAAAGTATTCTTATATAGTAGTGATAAAAATAAAATAAAAAGAGCTGTAAAATACTATAATCTAGATCCAACTAAAGCAGAAAAAGAGATAAGTAGAATTAATAAAGAAAGAAGTAAGCATTATAAATTCTATACAGGAAGAAACTGGATGGATGAATCAAACTATGATGTTATGATCAATGTAGATGAAATAGGAATAGATTTAACTATTGATTTATTAAAACAAATAGTAGAAAAAAGAGGTTAAAAAACTCTTTTTTTGTATGGTATAATAATTAAGGTGATGAAAATTACCCAAGTATAGAAATTTTAAAGAGGATTATTATGAACCAAGATTTAAGTAAGATAATAAAAGAAATAAGAAAGAAAAACAATTTAACACAAAAAGAATTAGCCGAAAAGTTGAACGTAACATATCAAGCTGTATCAAAGTGGGAAAGAGGATTAAATATTCCAGATATAGAGATACTAAAAGAAATAAGTAGTATTTATAATATATCATTAGAAGAATTACTAACAGGTAAGAAAAAAAAGAAAAAAATATATTTTTTAATACCATTAATTATTTTAATAATCTTAATTATAATACTAATTCCAAAACATAAAGACGAGTTTAAATTAGAAGAGATAAAAACAACATGTGATGAATTTATATTAAAAGGAGTTGCGGCTTATAGTAATGATAAAACATCAATTCACATTTCCAAACTAGAGTATTGTGGCAACGAACAAGATGAGGTATATAGTGAAATAACATGTGCCTTTTATGAAGAAGGAAAAGAAAAAACATTACTTTCAAATTGTGATAAAAAAAATAATATAACACTTAAAGATTTCTTAAAAGACTTAACATTAAAAATGGAACATGAAAAAAATAATTGTAGGATCTTCAAAGAAGACGAATTATATTTAGAAATAAAAGCAGATGATAAGAATTTTATAATTCCAATAATACTAGATAGTTGCAACTAAACCTAAAGTTTAGATAAAATAACTATAAATTTCTTTGAAATATTTTAATAATTTTATATAATGAACATGGAGGTAGTTATGAAGAAAACATTAAAAATAATTTTAGGAATACTTATATTAGCATTAATCGCAGTAGTAGTTGTCTTTGCACTAAACAAAAAAGATGAAAAAAATGATGCATTAAGATTCAAAGAAGAATATGAATCATTAAATGGTACTAAGGATTTACATGGAACAGAAGTTAGAAAATTACAAATAGATGAAGATAACCCAATGGTTTATATAACAGCAGAAGAACTAATTAAAAAAATGGAAAATAAAGAAACATTCGCAGTATATTTTGGATTTAAAGAATGTCCTTGGTGTAGAAGTTTAGTTCCAACATTAATAAAAGTTGCTAAAGATATCAAATTAAGTACAATATACTATGTAGATATAAAAGATATAAGAGATACATTAATGTATCAAGATGGAAAAGTAGTAACAGAAAAAGAAGGAACAGAAAGCTATAAAAAATTACTAGAAAAACTAGATTCAGTATTAGCCGACTATTCTATGACAGATTCAGATGGAAACGAAATAGAAACTAATGAAAAAAGAATCTATGCTCCTAATGTAGTATCAATAGTAAATGGTAAAGCAGAAAAACTAACAGAAGGAACAAGCAAACTTCAAACAGATGCATATATGGAATTAACAGAAGAAATGAATAATGAAATGTATGAAAATGTTAAATGTGTTTTAAAATGTGTTAAAGATAATCAAGCTGTTTGCGAAAGTGCATGTTAAAAGTCTCTAAGAGGCTTTTTTCTTTTGAAATAAATACCTATATAATTAATAAAAAATCTAAAAAAATTACTTACTATAT
>CAKPMN010000023.1 GCA_934168005.1 uncultured Bacilli bacterium
TTGAAAGAACATTTTGTTTGTTGCATATGATCCTACTTGTGATGTAAATGTATTATTTACTACTTCTAAACTTGAGATAATTGGATTAAATTCTTTTAAAATCTTTTCATCTGGATATGTTGTTTTGGTTGGATCAATGTATACTACTGCTAAAGTTTGATTTTCTTTTGCTCCAGTATATGCAATCATAACATTTTTCTTATTTGCAGCTGCTTGAACTGTTAAGTATACTCTATTTTCTATAGTTAAACTTTCTAATTTACCTACTGTCCATTTAGCTTGTGTTAAATTAGTTTTTAGTTTTGTTAAATCTGATTTTAATGTTTGATATGAGATATCTCCTACTTGTATTGAAACTGCTGCGTTTGTAGAATCATTTTGAATTAATAATTGACTTCCACTTAATTTATATGAATATCCTTCTGGTATTTTGAAACTATATCCTGATAGTAATACCCTATTTTCTTTTTCTGTTTTTGTAACTATTTCTTTTTCTTTATCCTTTTTAGCTTGTTCTACCTTAGATGATGTAATTGGAATACATATTAAGGCTACTATTAAAGCAGTTGCGACTATAGCTATTATTATTCCCACTATAAATACTTTTTTGCTTATTCCTTCTTTATTTATAATTGGAGCTGGAGCTTGTCTTACTTCTTCTTTCTTCTCTTCTTTTTCTTCCATATTTACAACAAAAGGATCAGATGGAGTTTGTTCTATTTCTACAGGTTTAGGTTCTAATGTTTGAACTGGTTTAATTTCACTTATTTCTTTTATAGTATCTTCACTTGGAATAAGCGGTTCTGATTCTTCCTTATATGACGCTATTATCTCTTCATTAGATGGATAAGAGCTTTTTTCTTCCTTTTCTACTGGTTTTCCACAAACTTTGCAGTAAGCATCCTCTTCTGTTAGAGGTGCAAAACAATTTTTACAATGCATAAAGTTTCCTCCTTATTCTTATAAATTTATTGTAATACAAAGTATTAACACTTGTCAATTTGTAGATTTTGATTTTACATAATTTTACTAAAAAAAGACAAAAGGTTTACTTTTATCTTTTTGGAATAATTATATCTTTTCCACCCATGTACATTCTAAGTGGTTCTGGAATATTTACTGATCCATCTGCATTTAGATTGTTTTCTAGAAATGCGATTAACATACGTGGTGGTGCGATTACTGTGTTATTTAATGTATGCGCAAATTCTTTCTCGCCATTTTCTTTTTTGTAACGTATACCAAGTCTTCTTGCTTGTGCATCTGTTAAATTAGAACATGAACATACTTCGAAATATTTTTGTTGTCTTGGACTCCATGCTTCTATATCACATGATCTATATTTTAAATCTGCTAAATCACCTGAACAACAAACTAATTTTCTAACTGGAATATCTAGACTTCTAAATAATTCTACTGAATAATTCCACATTTTATCATACCATGCTTCACTATCTTCTGGTTTACATATTACTACCATTTCTTGTTTTTCGAATTGATGAATTCTATATACTCCACGTTCTTCTATACCGTGAGCTCCAACTTCTTTTCTAAAACATGGAGAATATGATGTCATAGTTATTGGTAAGTCTTGTTCTTTTAATAGTTGGTCTTTAAATTTAGCTATCATAGAATGTTCTGATGTACCAATTAAGTATAAATCTTCGCCTTCAATTTTATACATCATGTTTTCTTTTTCTTCAAATGACATAACACCATTTACAGCATCAGAATGAATCATGTAAGGTGGAATACAATATGTAAATCCTTTATCTATCATAAAGTCTCTAGCATACGCAAGTACTGCTGAATGAAGTCTTGCTATATCACCCATTAAATAATAAAAACCATTTCCTGAAACTCTACCTGCTGCTTCTTTATCAAGACCGTCAAATCTTTCCATAATATCTGAATGATATGGTATTTCAAAGTCTGGAACTTTTGCTTCTCCAAATGTTTTTTCTTCTACATTCTTTGAATCATCTTCTCCTATTGGTACATCATCAGCAATAATATTTGGAATCATCATCATTTTTTCCTTGATGATTTTTTGAAGTTCATCTTCTCTTTTAGTTAAATTATCAATTTCTTCGCTCATTTTAGTTACTTCATCTTTGATTTTATTTGCTTCTTCTATTTTTTTATCTCTCATTAAGTTACCAATTTCAGCACTTAGTTTATTCTTTTCTGCTCTTTTTTGATCCATACTTAATTTAGTTTCTCTATATTCTATATCTAAATCATATACTTCATCTACTAATGGTAATTTCTTATCTTGAAATTTTTTTCTTATATTTTCTTTTACTAATTCTTTATTTTCTCTTATTAATTTAATGTCTATCATATTATCCTCTTTTCTATAATTCATCAAAAAAAGACTAATATAGGAGCGTGTTTACGCGGTACCATCCTACTTAGTCTTAATTGATATAACGGTTTTACCCGGAAATTGTTAATTTCACTAAAGAGTAGATTCATAAGTAGTAATGCTTGTTTACACCTTCCACAAGCTCTCTTTTAAATACTTGCTTACTATAGTCTCTTATTATTGCTTTTTCTCACTTATTATAGCATATTATTTATTTTTTGTATATTCTTTTTTTTAACTTTTGAAATGCGTAATCTGTTGATTTTACTATTCCATTTGTTTTAATTCCATGAATTGTTTGAGTAATACTTTCTTCTTTATTTCTTTCTAAAAGATAGTCTTCTACAGTTTTACCTTTATTATTCATTAAATAGTATGATAAATAGGCTGGTAAATATTCCCTATCTAGTTTTTCGTGATCTATTAATATAACTCCATTTTGTTCTTCGAAAAATTCATTTGTATTATATATTTCATCTAATTCTCTAAATGAGCTTGATACAATATTTTTTATTTTATTTGGATTTTCAAAATATTTCATTCTAGTATCTCCAATATATGATAGCGATACTATTTTTTCATATAATTCAGTTATTTCATCATAATCTTCTAGAGATTTTAAAGCTGTTATTAAGGCATATCTTCTATTTGCTTCTATTGCATTTGATAATCTTGCATCATGATCTATTTCTAGTACTTGTTTTTGAAATCTTCCTGCTAAATAGAATCTTTTCCAAGTTATTAATTGATGATATAAATCATTTGCTTCAATTACTCCATATTTAAATGTCAATCCATTTTCTCTTATATTACTTTGATAAGTTATTTTATTTGGTCCTTTTATGGTTTCTACTGAACTTGTATTATAAAATATTTTACCTGTAAAAGAATAGTCACCTGGATTTAATTCCATATTTTCTTTATGAAATTTCCTTATATCTTTAACGGCTAATATTAAATCTATTTGAGGATGATCTTTTTTTGTATACCCTGTTTGTTCAAATACACCGGAACCATATCCATAGGATGCGACTACATCTGGTCTACAATTTAAAAATATTTTTATTTCATCTTTTATTTCCATTTAAATCACCTGGTTTTATATTATAGCACAAATTCTTTTAAAAGTTAATTATCGGCTGGATTTATATGAATATTTATATACTTAGTTCTCTCATTTTCTTTTAAAATATTTTCTATTTTTTCTAATTCATCGTGAGATTTTTCTACTGACATATTTTTATCCATACTTACTTCTATTGTTAATGAATAATAGTATCCATACTTCATTATTATCAACTTATCTATATTCTTTATATATTTATTGTTTAGTATTTTATTTTTTACTTCATCATAGTATTCTGTTTTATCTTCTTGTTTTCCTATTAAGATATTTATATTTTCTTTGATTATTTCAAATCCAGCTTTTATTATAAATAATGCGACTATAATAGATGCGATTTTATCTGAATACTTTAAATATTCTATTTTATTTTGGAATTGCATTAATATACTTGATAGTAAAACTACTACTGATGAATATACATCTGTTCTTGATTCTTTTCCAGATGATGTAAGTATTTGGTTATCATATTTTTTTCCCTTTATTATTAAATATTCTGACAGTAAATACTTAGCTAAGATAGTAATAATTGATACTATTATTACTATTTTACTTGGTATATTTATCTTATTTTTTTCTGTTTCATATATTAATATAAAGGCAATTATTACGATAATTATTCCTATTAAAATACTTGTTAAATATTCTATTCTACCATGTCCATAGGGATGTTCCCTGTCTGCTGGTTTTAGTGAAAAGATATTAGCTACTATAGCTACTACATCTGTTAATAAATCACTTGATGAATGAATTCCATCTGCTATTAAAGCTGTTGATTTTCCGATAAATCCTATTAATATTTTAAATATCGATAAAAAAGCATTTACAAAAAAACTTAAAAACATTACTTTTGATGTTTTATTCATAATATCTCCTACTTTGCTTGATACCAGTTATCTCCATATTCAACGTCTATTTTAAGTGGTACTGATAACTCAACCACATGTTCCATAACATCTTTCATTATTTTTATTAGTTGATCTTTTTCTTCTATTTTAGCATCAAATACAAGTTCATCGTGTACTTGAATAACCATTTTTGATTTTAAATTTTGCTTTTCTAGTTCTTCTTTTACTTTAATCATTGCTAATTTAATTATATCGGCACTAGTTCCTTGAATTGGTGTATTAAGAGCGATTCTCTCTCCTGTTTGTCTAATCATATAGTTCTTGTTTTTTAATTCTTCTATGATTCTTTTACGACCAAATAGTGTTTTAACATATCCTAATTCATAAGCTTTCTTCTTTTGATCTTCCATATATTTATTTATTCCAGGATAAGAACTTAAATAGTTTTCTATAAATTCTTTAGCTTCGCTTCTTGATGATCCTATATTCTCTGATAAGCCAAAACTACTTATTCCATAAACTATTCCAAAGTTAACGGCTTTAGCTATTCTTCTTTCATTTTTTGTTACCAAAGATTCTTCTTTTTTAAATACTTTAGCTGCGGTTGATGTATGAATATCTATGTCGTTTTTAAATGCTTCTTTCATTGATTCTACATCGGCCATGTGTGATAAGATACGTAGTTCTATTTGTGAATAATCTCCACTTATTATTATTGAATCTTTACTTGGTACAAAGGCTTTTCTAACTAGTTTTCCATATTCATTTCTAATTGGAATGTTTTGAATATTTGGTTCTATAGAAGATAGTCTTCCTGTTCTTGTTAATGCTTGTGTATAAATTGTATGAATTTTTCCATCTTCTAATATATATGGTTTTAATCCTTCTATATATGTTGTTAAAAGTTTTGAAATAGTTCTATAATTCAATAGTTTTTCTATTATAGGATGATTGTCTTTTAATTTTTCTAATACTTCTACTGATGTTGAATATGTTCCTTTTTTGCTTTTTTTTGAAGCTGGAAGATTTAGTTTTTCAAATAGTATTTCTCCTAATTGTTTTGGGGAAGCTATATTAAATATACACCCTGCATCATTATATATTTCTTGCTCTAAAAGTTCTAGTTTGATTTTCATTTCTTCTCCCATTTCATCTAAAACTTTTTTATCTACGTGAATTCCATCTACTTCCATATCGCCTAGTACTATTGATAATGGCATTTCTATTTCATATAAAAGCTTTTCCATATCTTCTTCTTTTATTTTTTCTATTAAGATATCTTTAGCATCATATATAAATTTAGCTTTTGCTACTGTATTTCTTGCAATAACATCCATAGATGGTTCTTTGTATTTTGTTTTTGTTTCATTATATATTGTTTCATAAAATGGTAATGAATAACCTAATATTCCTGCAATATAAGCTATATCATCCTTTACATTGTAATCTAATAGGTATGCAGCTAATTCTAAATCAAAATCCATTTTTGGTAGGCTAATATTCATCCATTTTAAGGCAACATATAGCTTTTTTAAATCATATGTATATTTTATATATGGACTTATCTTCTCAAAACAACTTTTTATTAGGTATGCTGGTATAAAAAATGATTCTTTTCTATTATATACACCTATTCCTAATACTTTTGAAGTATGATAATTAGTTCCTAGTATTTCTAAATAAATACTTGAATTTTCTGTTAAAACAACTTCTTTGCTATCTTTTATTATTTTAACTTCTTCTAATTCTTTTACTTGTTTTTTTGTTTTTGTTAAAAGAGAGAAGAATTCTAGTTCTTCATATTTTTTATTTAATTCTTCAATATTTTTTTCTTTAATCTTTGTATCTTCTAATGTAAGAGGTAGTGGTACTTCTTTTATAATAGTAGCAAGATCATAACTCATATATGCATTTTCTTTATCATTAATTAATTTTTCTCTTAATTTTGGTGTTAGTTTATCAAGTGATGCATATATTCCATCTAGACTTTTATAATCATGTAATAGTTTTAAAGCAGTTTTTTCGCCTATTCCTGAAACTCCTGGTATATTGTCTGATGAATCACCCATAAGAGATTTTAAATCTATTATTTTTATTGGTTCTATACCATAATCTTCCATAAAGGTCTTTTCATTGTAACGAATGTAATCTTTTTGTTTTAGTAATTTCATTTCTGTTTCTTTTGTTATTAACTGTAGTAAGTCTCTATCTGATGAAATTATTGTTCCTTCAAAATTAGGATCTTTTTCACAAAAATTAGCAAATGTTCCTAGAATATCATCTGCTTCATAGTCATCACATTCATAATATTTTATTCCCATTAATGTTAAAAGTTCTTTACATATCGGCATTTGTTCTTTTAATTCATCTGGTGTTTTAGCTCTTCCTGCTTTATATTCTTTATATTTTTCATGTCTAAATGTTTTTCCTTTATCAAATGCAACTATCATATAAGTTGGTTTTTCTTCTGTTATTATTTTATTAATCATGTTTACAAAACCAAATATAGCATTTGTTGGAAATCCTTTTGAATTCTTCATAAAATTTCCATTGTATGCTGTTGCATAATAACTTCTAAATACTAAGTTATTTCCATCTACTAATAATATTTTTTCCATTATTTCACCTCTAGTTTAAAAAAATAGGGTTTACCCTTTTATTCATTTTATCATAATTTTTATATTTATTTTAATAAATTATAGTTTTTATAAAAAAAAGACTTATATAAAGTCTTTCATTTAGTAGCAGAATTTATTGCACAATCAATATAAGGATATTATTATACAATATTAAATTTTTTTAGGACAATTAAATTTAAGAGAGACCTATATTAATAATGCAATAAGGTCTGCTACTAAATATTTTTATTTAAGTTCTCGATCACTAAATTGGAATACAGATGTATATTCTAATACTTTCCATTTATTATCTTCTTTTACTATAGTAAATGGTTTTTCTATTTCATAATAGCCATCTCTTGTACATCCTTCTCCATATGTTACTATTTTATCTATCCTGCATAGAGTAGAGACTGCAGTATATTCTATTTTATTTTTTCTTCTATTTTTTATTTTTAATATAGTTCCATAATAGGTATTTGTCATTCCTCTTCCAAAATCACTTATATAATATTTATTATTCTTTTCTTTTATATTAAATATTTTTAGTAATTTTTCTCGTGATTCTTCCGCTATTATATCTTCAAATACACTTTTTTCTTTTACTTCATAATATTTTGTATCTTCTTCTATATACTTTCTATTATTTGCTTCATCATATACATATTCAATACCTTTTCCATACAAGTATAAATTGTGTATTTCTTCATATATAGAACTTCCTAGCTCTATTTTTTTATTATTTTCTTTTCTTATTATATTTATGATAAGTATTAACATTACTAATACTATTAAAAGTACTAGTAATGCCTTTATTATCTTTTTATTCTTTATATTCTTCATATTGTTATGCTCCTAGGTATGTTATCTTGGCATAACCGTTTCCTGTATTTCCGTCTACTAATGAAGAGTTGTTAGGATTAGACATTCCTGATGATGTTGAGGCTTTTGTAGTTGTCCATGGATATCCTTCTCCATCTATCATTTGGGTATTAGCAAATTTATAATTTGTATAACTTATTGAATCTGCTAGAGAAGTGTACGATGATCTAATTGGGTTACCAGATGAATTTACACCTATACATCCTGCATGACCACTTATATATGAAGAGCCTCCTGCTGCTGATGATTGATAAGACCCTGTATATGTAGATCCACCTCCTCCATACCAACCAGCTCCTCCACCTGAGCCTTGATATGCTAAAGCTGCATCTCCACCAAAGCCAAAACCTCCAGCCTTAGAAAATCTGGCTGCTAAAGTTGAATCTTGAACACCTTTTCCACCTGATATTTGACTTCCACCTTTTGCTAAATGTTGTGCAGAGTTTGATAATGTATGGCTAGTTCCATAAAATCCATCTATTCCTAAAAGTCCACCACCTGATCCTCCAGTTTCTGCTACTCTATCACTACCCCAGAAATATGCTCCGCCTCCGCTTCCAGCTACCATAATTCGTGAATTTAAGCTAGCAGGTTCATTCCAAGTATTTAATGTATTAGTATTTTTTATACGTACATCTGTTGCACCGCCTCCGGAAGAACCTATATCAGTAGTTGAATACCACACACCAACGCCGCCTCCATTCCAACCACCTGTTGCATTTTTAACAGCTTGTGTACCAACAGTACCAGATCCTCCCACATAAATATATAATTTACTTCCACTCTTTAAAGATATCTCACCTGATGTGTACGATCCTTTTCCTCCATAATATTTTGAATTATAACTTCCACCTTGGGCTCCCCATAATTCTATCTTATATGTTCCATCTTTTTTTACATTAAATAATTGATATGTTCCAGAGTAATAGTAAAGTAGGTTTTTATCTTTGTTATTACTAGATATTGTATTCTTATCTATAAAAGTTATTTTTGCATAACCGTTGCCTTCATTGACATTTTCCTTCATTGATGCATTTGAAAATGAATAATTACTATAATGATATATACTACCATTATGTAATATATCTGTATAGCTACTATCTTTTTCTACAGATGAACAACCATCATAGCCTGATATATAACTTGATCCTCCGGCTGCCGATGTTTGAATTGTTCCAGTGAATGTAGATCCGCCTCCTCCATAATATCCGCCGCCTCCACCTGAACCTTGATAATTTGTTGACGCATCTCCACCAAAGCCAAAACCACCAGATGTTCCAAATCTTGCTGTTAAATTAACATCCTGAACTCCACTTCCACCTAAAGTTTGACTTCCGCCTTGAGCAAGCTTTTCAATAGAATTTGCTGATGTATCATTTATTCCATAAAGTCCATTACCACCAAATATTGTTCCGCCATAACCACCAGATTCAGCAGTCCTATCTGGTCCCCAGTAGTATGCTCCACCACCTCCGGCTGCTACCATGATTCTTGATTTTAAACTTTCAAATTCATTCCATAAATTTTTAGAAGAAGTACTGACTAATCTAATATCTGTAGCTCCTCCACCTGACTGACCTACATCTGTATCTAATGCCCAAACACCAAAACCTCCACCGTTCCAGCCACCCGATGCTTTCTTGTAATTAGAGTAAGTTGTCTTTCCTTTTCCTCCTACGTATACATATAGTATCGTACCTTTTTCTAATGAGATATTTCCAAAAGAATACGCTCCTTTTCCACCTGTATAAGTTGTTGAATAATTTCCACCTTGGGCTCCCCATAACTCTACTTTGTATGTTCCAGTAACTGGTACTATGAATTTTTGATATCCTCCATTATAATAATAATTATAAGCTAATATATCTTTTGTATTTGTATTTTCTTCTTTTTTTTCAACTAATTTGATTGTGGCAGATCCATTTCCTTCATTTTGTCCAGACTCCATTGACGATGATTCAAAATAGTAATTACTATAATGATATGCACTTCCGTTATGCATGATGTTTATAGCTGTACTTTCTTCTTCTATTGATGAGCAACCATCGTATCCTGATATATATGATGATCCTCCGGCTGCTGATGTTTGTTGCGAACTGGTATAAGTAGAACCTCCGCCTCCATAATATCCACTACCTCCGCCAGAACCTTGGTATGCCCCAGCTTTGTCTGGGCTACTTCCTCCATAACCAAATCCGCCTGATGTGGAAACTCTAGCTGATAATGCAACATCTTGAACTCCACTTCCACCTAAAGTTTGACTTCCACCTTTGGCATACTGAAATTTTTCTAAATAATTTATATGACTTGTTCCATAAAAACCATCTTCTCCGTTAAGTGTTCCACCAGCTCCGCCATTTTCTGATGTATTACTTCCCCAATAGTATGCACCACCGCCTCCTGATGCAACCATGATTCTTGATTTCAAACTTTCAAATTCATCCCATATATCTAGAGCGGTTGTTTTAACTAATCTAATATCAGTCGCTCCACCTCCAGATGAACCAACATCTGTATCTGATGACCATATTCCAAAACCGCCACCATTCCAGCCGCCTAATGTTTTGGTTTTATTTGAATATGTTGTTGTTCCTTTTCCACCTACATATATGTATAATTGTGTTCCTTTTGTTAAGTAAATATTTCCTGTTGTATAAGCACCCTTTCCGCCAATATAAGTTGTACTATAACTTCCACCTTGAGCACCATATAATTTTATTTTGTATATTCCATCATATGGTACTTTGAAAATCTGATAGTTTCCATTATATTCATATGTATATTTATAACTTGAATCTATCTTATTGTTAATTTCTTGTTTATCTCTTTGTTCCACCGTTGTTAAAGTGATTTTTGCCTTACCATTGCCGCTGTTTACACCTGTTTCCATTCTTTGATTAATAAAATAATAGCCACTATAGTGATAGGCACTTCCATTATGGATTATATTTTTTTCTGAACTTTCTTCTTCTATTGATGAACAGCCCTCGTATCCTGATATGTAGCTTGATCCTCCTGCTGCTGATGTTTGCTGTTCACTAGTATATGTAGATCCTCCTCCGCCATAGTATCCACTTCCACCACCTGAACCTTGATATGTTCCAACTTTATCAGAGCTATTTCCACCATAGCCAAATCCGCCATTCGTTGAAAATCTAGCTAATGTTACAACATCTTGAACTCCACTTCCACCTAAAGTTTGACTTCCACCTTTGGCATACTGAAATTTTTCTAAAGAAGTTTTATGATTTGAACCATGAAATCCGTCCTCACCGTTAAGTGTTCCACCGGCTCCTCCATTTGAAGAGGTATTACTTCCCCAGTAATATGATCCTCCTCCGCCTCCTGCTACCATAATTCTTGATTTTAATGATTCGAATTCGTTCCATAAGTTATTCTCAGTCGTTGAAACTAGCCTTATGTCTGTTGCTCCTCCACCAGATGAACCAACATCTGTATCTGATGAACGAATTCCAAAACCACCACCATTCCATCCTCCAGGAGTAACTTGTGTTGTTGATGTTGCTACTGAACCTTTACCTCCTACATAAATATATATTGTTTCTCCTGCATTCAAATATATTTCTCCGGATGTATATGCGCCATTTCCTCCTTGAATTTTAGTATTGTAACTTCCGCCCTGAGCTCCCCAAAGTTCTATCTTGTAGTATCCTGAAAATACGGCTTTAAATGTTTGATATTCTCCTGTATAATCATAGTTGTACTCAATTTGTGCATTTATATCTGTTCCTGTTAAATCTACATATCCATTTTTTAGATTGACATAGTATAACATTGTCCATGATTCACCATTATAAACATATGATTTTTTTAATACCCATTTACTATTTTCATACTGCATTACATAACTTATACCAATTCTATTCCAATCTGATGTTACATAATAATTACTTGTATTATCTTGTACTATCCATACTGTTCCTTCTTGTGGACTTTTTGGTACACTTGTTG
>CAKPMN010000024.1 GCA_934168005.1 uncultured Bacilli bacterium
GATTTGAACCAACGATCAGGGAGTTGCAGTCCCACGCCTTACCACTTGGCTATAGACCCATAATTTTTTGACAAGTTAATTGTACCTTAAAATATGTTTTGTTGTCAATATTATAATATGAAAATAATTTTAAAAAGTTCTTTTGACTTTTATTAATTAAATAATTATAATATCATGTGGTGATTTTATGAAAAGTATAATTACAGATTATTATAAGTTATATCATAAGAGTTTTGTTGGAAGAATTTCTTTTTTTTCTGACTTACATTTTTCATATAATTTAACAGAAGAAGCTATGGAAAAGTTTTTGAAACACGAGGAATATGTTGATCCAGATTACATTGTTATAACTGGGGATTTAATTGACTCGCTAGATATGTTAGAAGATATAACTGAAAGAAAAATATTTTATATGTTTTTAAGAAGATTAAGTATGATTGCTCCAACATATATGTCTTTAGGAAATCATGATTTTTATGGTAAGGGGAACTATACTTTTAAACAATATAAAAAAGATTTATTAGAATGTTCTAATATTTGTGTTTTAGATAATAAAAATATATCTTTATCTGATATGAATATTACTGGTTTATCAATGAACGAAAAAGCATGTAATGAAAAAAGTGCTTATAAAACAAGATTGATGGCCTATAAGGATATATTAAAAGTAGAACAAAATAAGTTGAATATACTATTAACACATTCTCCAAAATTTAATTTGGATCCAGATATATATGAATTAATATCAGGTTTTGATTTGATATTATCTGGTCATTTACATAATGGTATCATACCTGGATATTTAAGTTTTATACCTGGTAGTACTGGACTTGTTGGACCTTTTCATGAAATTTTTCCAGCAAACTCTAGGAATACTTATAAGAAGAGCAATTATAAAGTAATTACTACTGGGGCTATTCGTACATTTCATACAATGAGCGGATTTGAAGTTTTAAATAAATTTTATCCTATGCAAGAAGTTGTTATGGATATAGATGATAATTTGAAAGTATATAAGAAGGTTTACTATGAAAAATAATATTTTGTCAAAATATTATTTTTTTAGTCGTTTGAGTTGAGAATATTTTTATAATTGGTTATAATGGATAGGTAGCATAGGAGGCAATATGAAATATAAAAAAGTTAAAAAGAAAAGCTATAAATGGATTTATTTATTTAATATTTTATTTATTTTCATTGCAACTATTTGTATGATTTTATCTTTGATGTTACTTAATGGAATTGAAAATAAAATACGCTTTTTATTTTGCATAGATTTAATTCTTATATTTTTCTTCTTTTTTTATTTGCTTAATAAAAATTTAAAGAAAAAAGGAGTAAAAAAGGTATTTTCAATATTTTGGTTTTTATATAGTTTTATATTAATTGTTGTATCTTTTTATATAAAATCTACTTATAAAACGATAGATAAAATGAGTAATTCAACAAATACTTATTATTCTAGTTTAGTAACATTAAAAAGTAATAAGGCAGAAAAAATAGATGATATATCTGGTGGTGTTATTGGATATATATCTGATACCGAATCTGTTGATGGTAACCAAATGCCTAAAGAAATAATAAAAAGTGAATCATTAGGAAATGTTGTTCGTGAATATTCAAGTTATAATGAGTTAATAGATGCTTTACTTGATAAAGAAATAGATTATATTTTTTTACCTGGAAATTATTTGGTGATGTTTAGTGATTATTCTACTTTGGAAAATGATACCAAAGTAATATATACAAAAGAAAAGAATTTAGAAAGTGTTTTAGCTTCTAGTGGAACAAGTTTGGATAAACCTTTTTCTATTTTGATAATGGGTGTTGATAGTGAAAAAGAAAGTATTAGTGGAAGTACTTTTAACGGAGACGCTTTAATGCTTTTAACCTTTAACCCAAAAACTTTAAATACAACTATTTTAAGCATTCCAAGAGATTCTTATGTTCCTATTACTTGTTTTAAGAATCAAGCTAAAAATAAGATAACACATGCTGCTTGGTATGGCGCTGATTGTATGATAAATACTATTTCTAACTTTTTAGATGTTGATATTAATTATTATGTAAAAATTAACTTTAAAGGTGTTGTTAAAATAATTGATTCTTTAGGTGGCGTTGATGTAGATGTACCTTATAGTTTCTGTGAACAAGATAGTAACAGAAAGTGGGGAAAAAACACTATTTATGTTAAAAAAGGCTTTAGAACTTTAAATGGTGAAGAAGCGTTAGCTTTATCTAGAAACAGAAAAAGTAACTCTAAAAAATGTTCTAGTGAATGGACTAATGGTGTTAGAAATGACTTTGTTCGTGGTCAAAATCAACAATTAGTTTTAAGAGCAATTTTAAATAAGATGAAATCAAGTGCCTCATTAGACATGATTTCTAAATTGCTTTCTACTGTAAGTGATAATATGGAGACAAATATGACTACTAGTGAAATATTATCATTATATAATATAGGAAAAGATATTTTAGTTAAATCTAGTGATGCTTCTATGGATGAACTTTTAAGTTTTAATAAACTTTATTTAAATGGAGAAGATGCATATTTATATGATTCTAGAACGGGATATAAGTTATATAATTATGTTTTATATCCTGCAAGTGTAAAAGCTGTTAGTAATGCCATGAAGATTAATCTTGAATTATCTGAACCAACTTTAATCAAAGATTTTGAATTTGATGTAGCAGAAGAATATACTGAAGAGGTTATTGGCAAAAAAGAAACTGGTAATACAGGAATAACTAAATTACCTAATTTTATTGGAATGACTGAGACAAGTGCTTTAGCTAAGGCCCAAAAATTAGGTGTAAGTGTCAGTCTTAAATATCAAAGCGGAACTGGAAATACTAATTTAGTTGTTAAACAGAATTACTTAGAAGGTACTGATGTTGACACAATTAAAACATTAACATTAACAATTTCGAAAGATGAAGAATAAAAAGCTTTGAAATTAATTTATATTATGATATAATTATTTTAGGAAATGAGTCGTATAAGAAAAACCTACAAATAACGATTTGGGAATCTAATAGATAAATGGTGTTGAATGCTTAAGTTACTTAAGAATCCTTAAATTTATCTTGTGATGCCCACCTGGAGGCCAGGTTTTGTCGTTATTGACTCGTTTCCTATTTTTTTTTTGACTTAAAATATGATATAATCAATTTATGATGGTGAGGTAACAATATGGCAAAGAAAAAAGTAAAAAAAGAGGCAAAAAAAGAAGTTAATGGATATGTGTATGAACTAATAGGTTTCCTTTTAATTTTAATTAGTATTGTCGGATTCATGAATGCCGGAATGGTTGGCGGATTTATTCGTAGCTTTGCTTGCTTTTTAGTTGGAACTTGGTGGGGCGTATTATTTTTATTTGTTATTATTATTGGCGGATATATGATGTGGAAGAGGAAAAAGTTTGATTTTATAACTGCAAAATTATTAGGTGTTTATATTTTTATAATTGGTATATTAGTTTTTTCTCATATTAATTATTTACAAAAAACTGATTTAAAAGGCCTTGATATAATAACTGAAACTTTGAATAATTTTATGGCAAATAATGGTGAAGTTAACTCTAATTTATGTGGTGGTGTAATAGGGGCTAGTTTTTCTGCTTTGTTCTTATGGCTATTTGATTTAGATGGAACAAAAGTTGTTATGTGGGCTTTAATGATTTGCGGATTTGTTATGTTTAGTGGTGTTTCTTTAATTGATTTATTAAAGAAAACTTTAAAGAATGTTAAAGAAGTAGCTCCTAAGTTATTAGAAGAAAAAGAAGAGAAGGTTAAACCAGATTTACATGTTAAAGAAAAAGAAGATGACGATAATAAAAAAGTTTATGTTTCTTCAATGGATGAACTTATAAAAATAGGGGATACACCTATTCAAGAAGAGGTTATAGAGCCTATCAAAGAAATAGAAGAAACAGAAGAAGTTATTCCTAATAAAAAGTATTCCTTACCACCAATTAGTTTGCTTAATAAACCTTCTAAGAAAGTAGCTGGAGAATCAAAGGAAGTTGTTACACATAATATTGAAACGTTGGAACGCGTTTTAGCTGATTTTGGTGTTATTGGAAAAGTAGTTGCGATTAATCCAGGACCTTCTGTTACTCAATATGAACTAGAAGTTAAATCTGGTACAAAAATGAGTAAGGTATCTGGTTTGAACAAAGAAATTGCTTTGGCACTTGCTGCTCGTGATATTCGTATTGAAGCTCCAATTCCTGGTAAGTCTACAATAGGAGTTGAAATTCCTAATACTAAAACTTCTCCTGTTACTGTAAGAGAGATATTAGAAGATCCTGAAGTTATGAAAAAATCCAACTCTAAATTACTTGCTGTTTTAGGTAAAGATATAATGGGAAAAGTAAGATATTGTGAAATTAATAAAACTCCACACCTTTTAGTTGCTGGTTCAACAGGTAGTGGTAAATCTGTTTGTATAAATAGTTTCATTGTCTCTATATTGATGCGCTCTAGACCAGAGGAGGTTAAATTAATATTAGTCGATCCTAAAAAAGTTGAATTTTCTATGTATAATGGTGTGCCACATTTACTTGCACCAGTTGTTACTGATCCTAAAAAAGCATCTATTGCACTTAAGAAAATAGTTGTCGAAATGGAAAGACGATATGAAAAATTTAGTGAAACTGGAACTAAGAATATAGAAGGGTATAATGAATTTATCACGAAAGAAAACGCTAAAAATGGAAATAATAATTTAAGTCCGCTTCCTTTTATAGTTGTTATTATAGATGAGTTAGCAGATTTAATGCTTGTTGCGGCTAAAGATGTAGAAGATTCTATTATGCGTATTACACAAATGGCTCGTGCTGCTGGGATTCATTTAATAGTTGCGACTCAAAGACCTTCAACAGATGTTATTACTGGTGTTGTTAAGTCAAATATACCAACTCGTATTTCATTTGCAGTATCGTCTTCCATAGATTCACGTACAATTCTTGATCTAACTGGTGCTGAAAAGTTACTTGGTAAAGGTGATATGTTATATAAACCACAAGATGATAACATACCAACTCGTATTCAAGGTACTTTTATAACTGATGATGAAATAAAAAGAGTAGTTGATTATACAATTCGTCAACAAAAAGCTAAGTATGATGAAACTTTACTTATGGATAGTGAAGAGATGAATGCAACTACTATGGTTGAAGAAGATGCAACAGAAGAACCTTTGTATAATGATATGGTTGATTTTGTTGTAGCTCAACAAAAAGCAAGTACATCTTTATTACAAAGAAGATTTAAAATTGGTTATAATAGAGCTGCAAGAGCGATTGATTTACTTGAAGAAAGAGGTATAATTGGTCCACAAAATGGTTCTAAACCAAGAGAAGTTTATATGAAAGGCGAGGAAGCTGAATAATTTATTAAATTCTAACATATAATTTGTTAGAATTTTTTTGTGAGGTGATCTTATTAAAATAGGTGTTTTACTAAGAGAAAAGGAAGATTGTTATTCTTTAAATAAAGAAGTTAATAATATTCTTTCTAAATATAATTGTTCATTAATTGGTATAACAAGTTATGATGTTGATATACTAAAAATGGTTGATGGTTTTATTTTACAAGGTGGGGTTGATTATACAATGGATGATATGAGAGTAATTGATTATTTATATAAAAATAATATCCCAACCCTTGGAATATGTCTTGGAATGCAGAGTATGGGAGTATATAAAAATGGTAGATTGTGTTATGTAAAAGGACACAAATACGATAAAAAATACGTTCATGAAGTAAAAATAGATACAAATTCGAAATTGTATGATATAATTAAAAAAGATAGAGTAGTGGTAAATAGTAGACATAACGAAGCCTTATTATTTACTGATATGCATGTTGTAGCTAAGACACTTGATGGTGTTATTGAAGGAATAGAAGATACTTCTAAAAAGTTTTTTATAGGTCTTCAGTGGCATCCAGAAAGTTTAGATGATGTTACAAGTAAAAGAATATTTGATGCATTTTTTAATTCTATCTAGGTTATAGAGTTTATTGCACCAATAAGATATGATAAGTATTAACAGGACAATCAATACACATTCTTGATGCAGTAAACTCTATAACTTTTTAGATTATTTAGCACTCATACTTGACAAGTGCTAATATAAGTGCTATATTGTAGGAGTATGGAGACATACTTTTTTATATGGAGGTGAGATTATGAACTTAGGTCGTATGGGAGAAGAAGAAAATGTTTTAGAAAAATATGGTCGTGATATTACAGAACTTGCTAAAACAGGTAAAATTGACCCTGTTATAGGAAGAGAAGAAGAAGTTCGTAGTATTACTCGTATTTTATCAAGAAAAACTAAGAATAATCCCGTTTTAATAGGTGAAGCTGGTGTTGGTAAGACTGCTATTGTTGAAGGACTTGCAACACGTATTATAAAAGGTGATGTTCCTGATACATTAAGGGGTAAGAAAATCATTGAACTAGATATGGGTGCCTTAATAGCAGGTGCTAAGTATCGTGGTGAATTTGAGGAACGTTTGAAAGAAGTTTTAAAGAAGGTTACAGAATCAAATGGTGAAATAATCTTATTTATAGATGAAATTCATATGATTGTTGGTAGTGCTGAAACTGGTACTGACGCATCTAATATGTTAAAACCTATGTTAGCTCGTGGTGAAATTAAGTTAATAGGTGCTACTACATTAAATGAATATAGAAAATTTATTGAGAAAGATTCTGCTTTGGAAAGAAGATTTCAAAAGGTATTTGTTAAAGAACCAAATGTTGTTGATACAATAACAATACTTAGAGGTTTAAAATCTCGTTTTGAAGTCTTTCATGGAGTCACTATTAAAGATAAGGCTTTAATTGCGGCATCTACTTTAGCTGATCGTTATATAACTGATAGATTCCTACCTGATAAAGCTATTGATTTAGTTGATGAAGCATGTGCCAATATAAAAATGCAGATGAATTCTGTTCCTGAAGATTTGGATAAATTATCAAGAAAAATAATGCGTTTACAAATAGAAAGAGAAGCTATCAAAAAAGATAAGGATGAAGATTCTAAAAAAAGATTAGCTGATTTGGATACAGAAATTTCTAAATTAAAAGAAAAAGAATCTGTTTTAAGAAAATCTTGGGAAGAAGAAAAGGCAATAAATGACAAAATCAACAGCAAAAAAGAAGAAATAGAAAAAGCTACTTTTAAATTAGAACAAGCAGAAAATAGCTATGATTTAGAAGAAGCTGCGAAACTTAGACATGGTGTTTTACCTAAATTAAATCAAGAATTAGAAGAATTAAAAAAGAGTGATACTTCTAAAATTCTTACTGATACTGTTGATGAAGAACAAATATGTGAAGTTGTTTCTAAGTTAACACGAATTCCTGTTTCAAAATTAGTAGGTGGAGAAAAAGAAAAATTACTTCATTTGGAAGAAAATATGAAAAAACGTGTTAAAGGACAAGACGAAGCTATTAAATTAGTAGCTGATTCTATAATTCGTTCAAAAGCAGGAATAAATGATCCTACTAAACCAATTGGTTCATTTATATTCTTAGGTCCAACAGGTGTTGGTAAAACTGAGGTTGCTAAAGCTTTGGCAGAGATTTTATTTGATAGTGAACGTAATATGGTAAGAATTGATATGAGCGAATATATGGAATCTCATAGTGTTTCACGTTTAGTAGGTTCTCCTCCAGGATATGTAGGATATGACGAGGGTGGACAATTGACTGAAGCAGTAAGAAGAAATCCTTATTCAATCGTATTATTTGATGAAATAGAAAAAGCTCACAAAGATGTTTTAAATATTTTACTTCAAGTTTTAGATGATGGTAGAATTACTGATAGTCAAGGTAGATTAGTTGATTTTAAAAATACTATTATTATTATGACTTCTAATATAGGTAGTGAACATATATTAAATGGTGAAAAAGATAAGGTATTTGAAGACGTTAAAGCTTATTTCAAACCAGAGTTTTTAAATCGTATCGATGAAGTTATCATGTTTAATTCTTTAAGTCGTGATGTAATTAGAGAAATTGTTTTAAAAATAGTTAATGAAATAGAATCTCGTTTAAGTAATAGAAAAATTAAGCTATTGTTTACTGATAAAGCAATTGATCAAATTATAAAAGAAAGTTATGTAGAAGCTTTTGGTGCTAGACCAATTAGAAGATATATAACTAAAAACATTGAGACATTACTTGCTAAAGAATTATTAAACGATAATTTATATGATACTTTAATAACTGTTGACTATGATTCTAAGTATATTTTAAGACAAGAGAATTAAAAGTTCTCTTGTTTTTTTTCTTTAAAACTTATATAATGGTCTTGGTGAATAATATGAAATTACGTATTGATAGGGTAAAACCTGGCATGTTTTTAACTAAAAGTGTTTATTTAAATGGTAATAGTATGCCTTTAATAGTTATAAAAGATGGTGAAACTAAAGAATTAACTGAAACTGAAATATTTTTCTTAAAAAATAAAGGTATAAAGAATCTATATGTTAATTTTGAGTTGCCTAAGGTAGGTAGTGTTACAGAAGAAACAGAAGAATTAGCAGAAGAAATTTTATTTGCGAATGATTATGGCAATATTGTTAAGGTTGCGGAATTACTTACGGATGATATTCTTAACAATACTCCATATTCGTATGATTTGACATCTTATTTTACACAAAATGAAGATTTATATAATCACTCTGTTCATACTGCTTCTTTTGCTCTTGCTATTATTAAGAGTATGAATGACGATGAAGGAATTAGTTTTACAGCTGATATAAATGATTATTTAGAGATTTCTAAAGCTTGCTTACTTCATGATATTGGTAAGAATATAGATGAAAATGATTTAAAAAAATTCCAAAACGAAATAGTTAGACGAGATAAGTTTAATTCTTCTTATTTTCCAGAAGCAGATTTGAATTGTTTTAATGAAATTAAACCTGAATCTTATCCAATATATTCTTGGTCTAAAATAGCCGGTGAAGATACTATAAGTAGTTTAGTTAAGACGAGTGTTCTTATTCAAAATGAAAATAATGAAAAAACAGGACCTTTGCATTTTAACATAGGACAATTAACTATAAAAAATAAAAAAGCTGCTTTGTTTGCTAAAATGATTAACACTTGTTCTTATTTTGATGATTTATTATATCATGTACCAACTAGTGAAGTGGTTGAAAAAATAAAACAAGATGTAAGTGATAGAAAGGTAGATCCTTTAACAGGAACTTTACTTTTAAGATATATTCCTATATATCCTGTTGGAACTAAGGTAATTTTATCAAATGGTCTTGATGCAGTTGTTATTAGAACAAATCCTAATTATCCTGATAGACCTGTTATTTCAGTTATGATTAATGGGGTTGCAACTGAGTTTGATTTGTTAACAAATAATAATGTTACTATTACAGAAATAAATACAAGAGGTCTAGACTTCTTAAAATATGGAAAACAAAAATAGAAAAGTTTGATGCTTTTCTATTTTTTATTACTTAAACCTAAAATATAATCTGTTGAGACTTTATAAAATTTTGCTAGTTTAATAATAGATTCAATATCTATCTTTATTTCTCCTGTTTCATATCTAGCATATGTTGCTTGTGAAATATTTAGATATTCAGCTAAAACTTTTTGAGTTAGATTATTCATTTCTCTTAAATCTTTAATGCGTTTTGTATACATAATAACACCTCTAAGTTTATTTTAGAATATTCTCAAAACGTATATTGACTTTTATACGTAAAACGTATATACTTGTTTTGTAAAATACGTAAAACGTATAAATGGAGTTGATATAAATGAAAAAGGGTAAAAAAGGATTTGTAGTAAGTGCGGTATTGTACCCACTACTAGTATTATTTCTAGCAATAATCATGGGATTACTATCTATGACAGATACAAGAAAAAGAATATTAGATAAGATG
>CAKPMN010000025.1 GCA_934168005.1 uncultured Bacilli bacterium
AAATAATATTTTTCTTTTATAGAATCTAATTTTTGTTCTTCTAAATAGTTTAGTGCATCATATTTATTTAAAATATAACTTACTGCTGTAAACATATTTGAGTCATATACATAGGATGTATTTAAATAAAATTCATATGATTTTATTATATTTTCTTCGTCTTCTGTTACATTATTTAAATATTTTTCTTTTATTTCTTTAAAATCTTTCTTTGATATTTCTTTTTTTATATCAATATTAACATCTAAACTCACATTTTCGACATTTTGTTCATCTAGATAGCTATAATACCTGTTTTCAAGTCTATCTAATGCACTATTCATTGCAACATAAATTCCTGTTGATAGAGTTATTAAAAGAATTAATATTGTCATTTGTACTTTTTTTCTTTTTAATCCTTTTAATGCATTTAAGAATAACAAATTCATTATGCCCACCTCAATTCTAGTGCATCTTTTGTTGTTTTATTTTTACTTATTTTTTCTATATGTCCACTATTCATTTTTATTACTGTATTTGCCATATCTGCAATACTTGGATTATGAGTTACTATAATCATAGTAGTTTTATATTTTTTATTAATCTCTTGTAAAACTTTTAATATTTTTTTACCCATTTCTTCATCTAATGCTCCTGTTGGTTCATCACAAAACATTACTTTTGGGTTTTTAGATATGGCACGAGCTATTGCAACTCTTTGCATTTGTCCGCCTGATAATTGATATGGATATTTATTTTTGTGATGTTCTAATCCAACTTGTTTTAATATTTCATCAATATCTAGTGGAGTATTACTTAAATGTGCTCCTAATTCCACATTTTCTTTTACTGTTAAGTTTGATACTAAATTATAACTTTGAAAGATAAAGCCTAGATTTTCTCGTCTATATTTTGATAGTTCTTCTGTTGTTTTATTATCAATGCGTTTTCCATCATAGAATATTTTTCCTTTTGTTGGTTTATCTATTCCTGATAATAAATTTAACATTGTTGATTTTCCTGATCCTGATGGACCTAATATTACAACTATTTCTCCTTCTTCAATTTGTAGTGATATATCATCTATAGCGTGATTTAAGGTGTTGTTTGTTTTATATGTTTTTGTTACATTTTTAAGTTCTAATAGCATAAAATCCTCCTTTAATCATTATAACACAATAATTATATACATAATTTTAAATAGTATGCAAATTAGGAAATAACAAATTGTGTAATGATTTTGATTTAAAATTTTTGTTTTTTTTGGCTAAAAAAAAGAGTATTTATTTCATACTCTTTTAAAATAAAGATAATTGAACTGATTCATTCATATTGTCTAATAAACCCATTGAACGCATTTTTTCTATCAAAGTTTGTGAAACCTTTCCTCTTTTTTGTAAATCTTCTATACTCAAGAATGGTTTCTTTTCTCTTTCTTCTACAATTGTTTTTGCAACTGTATCTCCTAGTCCATCTATTGTCTTAAATGGAGGAAGTAGTGTATGATCATCTACTATTGTAAACTTAGTTGCATCACTTTTATTTATATCAAATGGAGCTATTGTTATTCCTCTGGCTGTTGCTTCAAGTGCTATATGAAGAACTGCTAATACATTGGTTTCTTTATTAGTTGCATTGAATCCTTTTTCTTCAATTTCATTCATTTTATTTTTTATGGCTTCATATCCCATAATCATTGTTTCAATATCAAAATCGTCACAGCGTATTGAAAAATATGCTGCATAATACCAAATTGGATGATGCACTTTAAACCAAGCTATACGGAAAGCACTTATTACATATGCTGCAGCGTGAGCTTTTGGGAACATGTACTTAATTTTTTTACATGAATCAATGAACCATTCTTCTATTCCTGATTCTCTCATCAATGCTTCATGTTCTTTCCATGTTTCTGGATCTTTTGAAGCTTTTCCTTTACGAACAAATTCCATTATCTTAAATGCTTTTATTGGCTTTAATCCATGGTACATCAAGTAAACCATGATATCATCACGACATCCTATAACTTCATTAAATGGTACAACATTATTTCTTATTAATTCTTGAGCGTTTCCTAACCAAACATCAGTACCATGTGATAGACCTGATATCTTTATCAATTCTGAAAAGTTTGTTGGTTTGGTGTCTTGTAACATTTGAATTACAAATTTTGTTCCAAATTCTGGTATTCCAAGTGTTCCTGTTGGACAATTTATTTGATCTTCTGTTACACCTAATGCTTTTGGTGACAAGAATATACTCATTGTTTCTTTGTCGTCTAATGGTACATCAGATGGAGCCATTCCTGATAAATCTTGTAACATACGTAACATTGTTGGATCATCATGGCCTAGTATATCTAGTTTCAATACACATTCATCTATTACGTGATAATCAAAGTGTGTCGTTCTCCAAAGAGATGTATTATCATCTGCTGGATATTGAAAAGGTGTAAAATCGTATACTTCTTTATAACCTGGAATAACTACTATTCCACCTGGGTGTTGACCAGTTGTTCTTTTAACTCCTGTACATCCTGCGGCTAATCTTTCTATCTCAGCACTTCTTTTTTCTATACCTTTATCTTCGCACCAACCTTTAACAAAACCATAAGCTGTTTTATCAGCAACTGTACCTATTGTTCCAGCTCTATATACATAATCTACACCGAATAATACTTTTGTATATTCATGAGCACGCCACTGGTATTCACCACTAAAGTTAAGGTCTATATCTGGAACTTTGTCTGCATTAAATCCTAAGAATGTGGCAAATGGCATGTCTTGCCCATCTTTTTTCATGTTTGTGTTACATTTTGGACAAATCTTGTCTGGTAAGTCATATCCTGATGAATACTTTGCTCCTAAAGGATTACCTTCTTCATCATCAAATATTGAATGTTTACAATTTGGACAAACATAATGAGCAGGAAGTGGATTTACTTCTGTTATTCCCATCATGGTTGCAACGAATGAAGAACCAACTGATCCACGCGAACCTACTATATATCCATCATCATTTGAATGTTTAACTAACTTTTGGGCAATTAAGTATATAACATCGAATCCTCCACCTATAATACCACCTAGGTTCTTTTTTAATTCTTCTTCGCCTTGTTCATCAGTTAGTTCTTCTTCACTTGACTCTTTTATATATTCTCTTATTTTATCCTTAACGGCGTCAAATCCCTCTTTTATTACATTATGTAATCTTTTAAATGCTTCATCTTCAAATAGAGGTCCTTCTTCTAATTCCTTGGATAAAAAATATTTGATTGCGGTAAATATTCCATCACCATATAACTCTTTTGATATACGCTCTTCTATGTTATGTGGAAGATTTTCTCCATATATACTTGATGCTTTATCATATACTAAATTTGTAACTGTCATAACTGAATTGTCAATTTTTGGTGAGAATGGCACTCCGCCTGTTTGTGGTATTACATCATATATAGATGCTTTGTCAGCTATTTTATTTGTATTTGTTACAACTATTTCATAGGCTTTATCTTCTGGTAAAAAGTTAAAGTTTTCTAGCATCTCATTTGTTGTTCTGAAGTGTTGTGATGGTATTTCTTTTATTCTTTTACTTGCTAATGGATGGAAACCACCACCTGGTACTTTTTGATTTATTATAATTTCCCTATATATTTTATCTTCTTTTCTTGTATGGTGAACATCTCCTGTTGCAACTACTAAGACTCCTACTTCATCACATAATCTTATAATTCTCTTTATATGTTCTATTAAAGCTTCATAGCTTGGAAGTTCTCCTTTATCTATCATGAAACTATATACATCTGGTGGTTGTACTTCTACATAGTCGTAATATTTTATCAATTCTTTTAGTTCTTCATCTGTTTTATATCTTCCTTGTTCAAATATTTCACTATTGGCACATCCTGATCCTACTAGTATATCTTCTCTATATTCATTTAAAACACTTTTCAAGATGCGAGCTCCATTTAATAGATATTTAGTATTAGCAAGAGATATTATTTTAAATAAATTTTTCAATCCAACTTTACTTAAAGCTAAAATATTTACATGGAAATTTCTTAAATATTTGAATTTTTCTTCTTCACTTATTAATTCATTAAGAGAATTTAATGTATGAAGTCCTCTTCTGTCTGCATCTTCTAACATTTTATATAGTATATATGCTGTTCCTCTAGCATCATAATTTGCTCTATGGTGCTCATCTTCATTCCATACTATTCCATAACGTTTGGCTAATGCTGTTAAGTTATTTCTTTTTGATTCTTTATCTAGTGTTCTACCTAGTTCCATTGTATCTATAACTGGATTATTAAATTTACCTAGATTATATTTTTCATACAATATATGCATATATGCTGTATCGAATTTAGCATTTTGAGCAACTACTGGATAGTCACCTACGAATTCAGCAAATTTTCTTATTACTTCTTCTTCGCTTTTTCCTTCTTTTAGCATTGCATCTGTTATACCTGTTAATTGTGTAATTACAAGTGGTACTGGATGACCTATATTGATAAATTCGTCAAATTCTTCTACTATTTCTCCTCTATCAAATAGTACTGCACCTATTTCAATTATCTCTGTATAGTATGGACTCAAACCTGTTGTTTCAACATCGAATACAATGTATTTACTTGTTAATAGATCTTCATCTGTTCCATTTTTTACAATTACTGGTTCTTCATCAACTAAAGTTATTTCTGTTCCATTTATTACTTTAAATTTGTCTTTATCTTCTTTTCCCTTGTTGTATGCTTTTGATACTTGAAATGCTATTGGTAAAGCTTGAACGCAGTTATGGTCTGTTATTGCAATTGCTTTATGCCCTAGACTAATAGCATAATCTACACACTCTATAGTATGTTTTCCTAAATCTAATTTTGATACTGCGTCCATTTGGCTCATCATTGTATGTTGATGTAGTTCAACTCTTTTTACTTCTGCTGTATCTACTACTTTTTCTTTTTCCTTTTTAAACCAAGTAATATCATATACTGAAAGTACAAGTTCATGTTTAAAGTTATCATTTTGTACTTTTCCACGCATACGGTACCAAGAACCTTTTTTTATTTTCTTTAAAGCTTGAATTTCTTCTGAATCTTTTTTAGCAAAAACGTTTGCAAACATAGAATCTGTATTATCAGTTATTTTAAGAGTATATAAATTAAAATTTGTTAATTCTTTTTCTTCTATATCGAATACTTCTACTTCTACAACAACGTTAGGTTCTTCATAAATAATATCTTTTAAAGCTGTTATTTTTCCTTTTATTTCTTTTCCTTTTATTATTTCTTCTGTTTTTTCCTCTTTTTTGACTTCAATATTTTCTTTCATTTTTTCTATTTCTGTTTGTAACTCTTTTTCTTTATCTTCATTTATTGTATATTCTATCTTACTTATATTGAATCCTGCGTCAGACAAAAAGTCTATTAAATCTCTTTCGATTCCTCTTAGTTTTAATTGTTCTGCTTTATTTGATGTTTCTATATATAAAGTATTTTCTTCCTTTTTTATTTTATTTTCTATAACCAATGAAAGTAATGGGAATTCTTCTTTTTTGATATTTAAATAATATTTGTAGTATTTTTCTAATTGTTCTATAGAATAGTCTTCTACTTCTATTTTTAATGATGTTTTCTTCAATTCTTTATATGATTCTTTTAATTTTTCTCTTAGTATAACAAATGTTTCAACTTCTATATTTGTTTTACTGTTAAGTAAAAAAGTATAAGAATCTCTCATTTTGTTTCCAATTATTTTTACAAGAGATACATCTTTTAGTTCTTCTCTTTTTTCATCATCTATTTCAAGTTTATCTAACAATATTTTCATTTTCTCTTGCATACTACCACCTCTTTCATTTTATCAAATATTTCTTTTAAAAAAAAGGCTTTATAAACCTTTTTCCTTTAAGTTTTCTATTTCTTTTTGTGTTAAGCCTGTAATCTGTTCAATTAATGTTAAATCCATGTTTCTTTCTAACATTTTTAAAGCAATTTCTCTTTTAGCTTGTTCCAGACCTTGCTCAAGACCTTGTTCTAGGCCCTGTTCTAGGCCTTGTTCTAATCCTATTTTCGTAGCATAAGCCATCTTTGTATTCCATACTTTTTTCTCTACTTTTTCTGCATCATATAATCCTATTATATCTTTATCTCTGCTTAGTCTTTCTATTTCTTCTCTTGCTTCTTCCATGTACTTGTCTCCTTTATCTATATTTTTATCTGTAAATATTAGGCACAACTTCTCTAATTCACTTTCTAATTCATTATAACATTTACTTTTTATATATGACAAGTCTATATGATAGCTTATTATTCCACTACCTTCTTCTTCATATGTTTCTTCTTCTAGCATCTTAAATTTATATAATAGTTTATTTCCTCTATAGTGTTTGAAATCATCTATATTTATCTGCATTACTTTTATTCCATTTATATAGTCTTCTCCTTTTTCATATTTTTCACTATTTATTTTATCTATATATGCATGATTTTTTAGAATCAATCCATCATAATATGTTTCATTCATCTCTATATTTATTATATGTCCTTCTATCTTTACTAAGATATCTGTTCTATAACTTTTTTCTCTTTTTTGTTCTGATTTTAATTCTTCTGATGTATATGTTGCGTTTAATATATCTTCTTCTGGTATATCTGTTATTTCGTGAATAAATTTTGCTTTAAAATGTTTTGTGTTTTCACTTAACATGAATGCTTTAAACATTGTGTCACTTGTTAATTCTAATTTTCTCATATTTTTTCTTTCTAGTAAGCTTACTTAATTTTTATATCAGATTTACTTTTTGTTATCAAATCCTTATTTAATCTTTTTTTTATAATTAAAAAGACAAATTTTATTATTTGTCTTTGTCAGTTAATATAAATATGAATCTATCAAAGCCACTTAAGTCTTTTTCACACCAAATTAATGAATTTATAAAGATTTTTTTTGCATAACTTATTATTTCATCTTTTTGTGTTGCACCTATTTCAAACGCAATCAAACTTTTAGCATTTAAATGTTCTTTAGCATTTGCTAATATTTCTTTATAGAAAAATAATCCATTATCACTTGCATATAGTGCTTGTTTAGGCTCATTATTTTTTACTATATCCATTATTTCTTCATCATATGCGATATAAGGGGGATTAGAAATAATGATATCATATTTTTCTTTTATTCCTTTTAACATATCACTTTTTATAAATTTCACATTTGAAGATAATCTTTTATTATTTTCTTTTGCTAATGCTATTGCATCTTCTGATATGTCTGATGCACTTACTTCTATCTTTAATTCTTTTGATAATGTTATTGCGATGGCACCAGATCCTGTTCCTATATCTAATATCTTAGGGCTAGAAAAATATTTATTTATCAGTTTTATTGTTCTTGATGTTAACTCTTCTGTTTCAAATCTTGGTATTAAAGCTCTATTATCTATTTTAAAGTTATATCCATAGAAATCAATATTTCCAACTATATATTGAACTGGTATACCACTTTCTAGTTTTTTAAAACCTTCCTTTAATTTGGAAGGTTCTAAATACTTTTCTAAATATTCTTTATCAATCATTATTCTCCGCGTAATTTTCTATTTTGATCTTCTGTTATTAAAGCTTCAATAATTTTATCTAAATCTCCTTGCATTACTCTATCAAGGGTATTTATTGTAAATCCAATTCTATGATCTGTAACACGGTTTTGTGGATAATTATATGTTCTTATTTTTTCAGAACGATCTCCAGTTCCAATTTTACTTCTTCTTTCAGTTCCTTCTTGTTCCTCTTTTTCTCTAAGTTTTAAATCATAAAGTCTTGTTTTTAATATTTTTATAGCCTTTTCTTTATTTTTTATTTGGCTTCTTTCTGTTTGAGAATAAACTACTAATCCTGTTGGAACATGTGTAAGTCTTACTGCTGAGTCTGTTGTATTTACTCCCTGTCCTCCACATCCTGATGCACGTGTTATATCTATTCTAACTTCACTCATATCAAGTTCAAAATCTAGATCTTCTGCTTCTGGCATAACTAAAACTGTTGCAGTTGATGTATGTACTCTACCTTGTGTTTCTGTTGATGGAACTCTTTGTACACGGTGAACACCTGATTCATATTTTAATTTTGAATAAACGTTATCTCCTTTAACTGTAAAACTTATTAGGGAATATCCTCCAGCTTCTGATTGATACTCTTCATTAACTTCAATACTCCATCCTTGTTTTTCTGAGTAATGTTTATACATATCATATAAGTCACCAGCAAATATATTACCTTCATCTCCACCAGCTGCTCCTCTGATTTCTACAACAACATTTTTTCCATCATTAGGATCTTTTGGAAGTAATAATATTTCAAGTTCACTGTTTAGTTTTTCTAGTTCTTGTGTTAATGTTTCTACTTCTTCACGAGCCATTTCGCCTAGTTCTGGATCTTTGCTCATTTCTTTTGCTTCTTCTAAATCAGATGTATATTTTTTATATTTTTGATAAGCTTCGTAAGCATCTTTAAGTGAAGCTTGTTCTTTTGATAATTTCAATGTTTCTTTAATATCAGAAATTACTTCTGGTTTCATCAACTCTTCTGTAATTTCATTATAACGTG
Source organism: uncultured Bacilli bacterium (assembly GCA_934168005.1). Taxonomy (GTDB): domain Bacteria; phylum Bacillota_I; class Bacilli_A; order RF39; family UBA660; genus CATOJL01. The sequence continues at coordinate 8,588 of CAKPMN010000025.1, forward strand.
ACTCAATAGTATCTAGTCTTTCTATCATGAGGATTCACCCTTTCTAACGAATAGATTATACTATATTTTATTTTGTTTTTCAACAAATATAAGTATAAACAAAAAAAGATTTATAATTAAATCTTTCTTAGGTAGTAGTAGAGCTTATCGTACCAGTAAGATATAATATGATTAAATATTAACAGGACAATTAATAAATCTAAGATTATTACCTGATACGATAAATTCTACTACTACAATATTTTTTATTTTATTTCTCGATCACTAAATTGGAATACAGATGTATATTCTAATACTTTCCATTTATTATTTTCTTTTACTATAGTAAATGGTTTTTCTATTTCATAATAGCCATCTCTTGTACACCCTTCTCCATATGTTACTATTTTATCTATCCTGCATAGAGTAGAGACTGCAGTATATTCTATTTTATTTTTTCTTCT
>CAKPMN010000026.1 GCA_934168005.1 uncultured Bacilli bacterium
GGACCTATGGCACAAACTCGTGAACATATCTTATTATCACGTCAAGTTGGTGTACCTCGTATGGTTGTATTCATGAACAAATGCGACATGGTTGATGATCCTGAATTATTAGACCTTGTTGAAATGGAAATTCGTGAATTATTAACTGAATACGGATATGACGGAGACAACACTCCAATCATTCGTGGTTCAGCATTAAAAGCTCTTGAAGGAGATCCTAAATATACTGAATGCATTATGGAATTAATGGATGCAGTTGATAACTGGATTGAAACTCCAGCTCGTGATACTGATAAACCATTCTTAATGCCAATTGAAGACGTATTTACAATCACAGGTCGTGGAACTGTTGTTACAGGACGTGTTGAAAGAGGTCAATTAAAACTTAACGAAGAAGTTGAAATCGTAGGTTTAAAACCAACTAAAAAATCTGTAGTTACAGGTATTGAAATGTTCCGTAAACAATTAGATTACGCTGAATGTGGAGATAACGCTGGTATATTACTTCGTGGTATTTCACGTGAAGATGTTGAACGTGGTCAAGTATTAGCTAAACCAGGTTCAGTTACACCTCATAAGAAATTTACTGCAAGTGTATACGTATTAAGCAAAGAAGAAGGCGGACGTCACACTCCATTCTTCTCAAATTACCGTCCACAATTCTACTTCCGTACAACTGATGTTACAGGTGTTATTGAATTACCAGAAGGTGTTGAAATGGTAATGCCAGGTGACAACGTTTCTATGACAGTAGAATTAATCGCACCAATCGCTATTGAAAATGGTACTAAATTCTCTATCCGTGAAGGTGGTAGAACAGTTGGTGCTGGTAACGTTTCAGATATTATTGAATAATCATTAAAAGCAAGTTTAACTTGCTTTTTTTGTTGCATTTATTAACTTTAATGTGCTATCATAAGTTTAATTGGTGATAATATGAATGAATTATTGAATAAGCTAATTAAAAGATATGAGTATTTAGATTTTAATGACGACTATATAAAAAATATGTTTTTAAATGCTTATAATGAGTTAAAAAATAATAAATCATTAAGTGAATCTATTTTAAGTTTAGAGGTTGAAAGACTTTTTTTAACTTATCTTATTGATGAAGTTAGAAAAGGAAATGATGATATAAAAACTGCTCTTAGTATAGCTTTTTTAGATAAATATGATTTTTTAATTAGGCGCAGGCCTGATTTAGTAAAAGGTATAGAAGATAAAGATAAGGTTTATGATACTACATTTTTAAATACTATAAATACTTATAATGGTGGTGATTTTTCATCACTTTTAGTTAAAAATTTAATTGAAGCTTATAATTCTATACGTAATGGTAATAAGTTGGAGGTTATTGGTATGCAATATAATTTAAATGAGAGATCTTTATATAATGTTTTTAGTGAATATCCTAAGGAATATGTAAAAGTTGTTTTAGATTCTTTAGAAAAAAGGGAAACTAGTACTTATAATTTAATAATTCGTAAGTATGGTGTTAATTATGATGGATGCGATGCTTTAAATAATTTATCTTTTATGGAAACTAGCAGATTAGAAAATGCTTTAAAACGTATTAATGATTATTTAAAGTTTGTAGTTTTATATATTAAAGCAGGTAACACATTAGGGGATGTTAAGAAAATATTTAATTCTTATAATGATAATAGAATACTTTCTCTTATGAAAGAATATTCTGATAATACTTCTTCTAAAGCTCATATATTTTTGAAACAAAAAAATGATGTCTTAAAACATTTTTGCCTTAGTGAAAAAGCTTTAATTGATGTATTAGAAAGACTTGATAATAATGAAAAGATTCTATATTCTTTCTATTATGGATTGGGTGTGGAAGAATTAAATAATGAAATACTTGCTAGAAAAACAGGAATTAAAGAAAGATATATTGAAAATGAGGTATTTAAAATCCAAGATAAAATAGAAATTTTAGTAAAAGGAATAAATCATAAACAAAATGTTAAACCTGTAAACAGTAAACCAGTTGCAAAGCTAAATGGTGTAATAGCTAAATCAACTAGTGTGCCTAATATTTCTATAAAACCAGATCTTCCAAAACCAGTTGTTAAGATTGATGCTCCAGTTAAAACTAAAGATGAAACTGTTACTTCTAACAATGATTCTAGAGCACAAGAATCTAAAACTCCAGATTTAGATAAAACTTTTTCTAATGTTAAACTTAGCTCTAAATCAAAAAAAGAATACTTCTATTTATATTTTACTGACTCAAAGGATTCAGATGTTAATGTTAAGTTGAATCAACTTTTAAATAATCCTGATATTAAGCTTTATAGTGGATATGAAACTATAAAAAAATTATATGGTCCAGATATTACTTCTGCTTTAACTCCTACTTTAGTTACAAATGTAGAGGAAATGTCTTTTAAACATCTTATAGGAATTTTGAGGGATACTTTAGAAAAATATAAAGACTCAGATAAAGATTTATCTACTATTAATTTTTATGGAAAAAAGAGAAAAAATTATTATGTTGATTATTTTATAAATTCAGATACAACAGAAGAAGAAAAAAAGGAAATTAGTGAAAAGATTAGTAAGATTTTAAGTTTAAGTAGTATTCAAAAATTAAAAGGATATGATGTTACAAAAAAATTATATGGAGAGCACTTAGATCAAAGTTTAAACTATTTCATTTTGACTTATGATGAAAAAACAGACTTTAATAATTTTAAGGCATTTCTTTCTAGAAAGCTAACTAATTTTAATGCTGATGATTATTTTGAATTAAAAGAGAACTTTATTGATTACTTTTTAGATAGCGTTGCTTTAAAAGGAGAAGAAGAGGTAAGAAGACAATTAAAATTAATTTTGAATAAGCCAGTAATGTTAAGATATAGTGGAGTGAAAATTTCTTATATGTTATATGGAGTCAATCTTGATGAAAAATTAAAACAGACTTCAGATCTACCTAAGAACTGGGGAAAAGATTTTAATTGTTTTATAAAACAATTATGTAAGTATATACTTACATTTAAAGAATCAAAAGAAGATGCAAGGTACAAGAAAAAAAGAAAAGAATATTTTATTGATTATTTTGTTGATCCATCTATGAGTTTAGAAGAAAAGAAGATTATCCAAGATAGAATTAAATCAATTATTTCAAAGGATAAATTTAAAAATCTTACAGGTTTTTCTATAGCTGTAAAAATGTATGGAGACTTACTTGATGAAAAAGCAAATAATATAGATTTATCACAAGAAGAAATTTCAGCACTTTATTATTTAAGAACGTTGCTAAAAAAACATCTTTTAAAAGAAGATGCAAAACAAGAAGAAAAGCCTGAAAAAATAGTTTATGACTTAAAGGAATGTTCTTATATAGATAGAATGGTTATTAAACTTTATGAATCATTTGACGAAAAAGAGATTAAAAAGACTTTATTGATAAATGATGATACTTTAATTGATTCTTTAATAAATTGTTTAGATAGAGTTGATACAAATAGAGTATTTGATTTTATTGTTTTAAAACATCAAGATCGTATTAAAGATTTACTTTCTTCTAAGTATTTTGAATCTTTAGCTAATAGTGCTAGTGAAGTAGAGATGGAAGTTATTTATTTAAAACTTTTATCTAAAACTAATGTGAAGATAGATAGTGATTTTATATCTGATATTACTGGTGTTAGCAAATCTGATATAGAAAATTATAGAATAATGAGTATAGATGATAATATGAATAATTTTAATACATATTTAAATAAGAAAGATACATCTCACAAATTAAAAGTTTATGAAGAAAAGAAGTAGTTTGAAACTACTTCTTTAATATATTTGGAATTGATAACTTACTTTTTTCTAGTAAATATAGTGGTTTATTTGTTATTAATTCTAGGTCACCTATATATTCTACTATAGTACTACCAAATCCTATTTTGAAATTATTTAATCCTTGATATTTATTATCCTTTAAAGTAGGGTTTGTAACACCACCAAGATTAAATATTGAATATCCTTCATTTGAATACTTTTCTAATAATTTCCAAATCAATAAGTGCTTGGCATTAAATCTTTTAAATTTTGGATCATATCCGTCCATAAGAAGTGTTACTTCTTTTTTGTTTTTAATGATTAAAGCAGATGCAGCAATTATACCATTTGGATATTGGTTTATAAGTCTAGTTGCATTAACTAGTTCAGATTTTTTTTGATTTAAAATTTTGTCTTGTTTTATTTTCTCTTCTATATATTTAGTTCTATTTTCTGGTTCATTATTAATTAATTCTAATAATTCTAACACTTTTGTATTTTCTTTATTATATTCATTTTGTATTTGTCTTAAATATGTATTTGTGTTTATTTTAGCGTAAAATAATTCAGCATTATTATTTCTTTTAAAATAGTTATAAATATTTTTAAAGTAATTTAAATCTCTTGGATATTTTCTTTTAGTTTGAAGGTATAAAAAGTCTAGATTTTCTTCACTTCCTAGGTATATTTCAACACCGTTTTTAGAAGCTGATCTTATTTTTGTTCTATATTCTTTATTTATACCTTTAAAAATCATGTAATATGGTTTTTCTATATTTATTAACGCTATAAATCTTGGTTTTATTCCTTCAAAGTAATTGTTATATCCTAAATGATGATATGAAAGTGATTTTAAGTTATCAAAAATAATATCATAGTAATTATTTTTTGTCATTTTTTTAATTTTCATATCATATGTTGCTTTTACAATCATTGGATTTAATATAACTGATATTATACCTAAATTATTAAGGTATTTTTTAATTTCTTTTGTAAATATTTTAAGTAAATTTGAATCTTGATAATCAAGCAAGAAACCACGTGGAGCGAAAGCTTGTTTATTCTTCTTATCTTTTTCTATTAAAAGAATAGTAGCGGCAATAATTATGTTAGATTCATTTCTTAAGCCTATTAAGATTGTATCAAAGTTTTCTTTATTAAGTGTTAGAGCATATTCTGCTGTTTGATATAGAGAATAAATAGGGTATGTAGATGTGAAAAGATTAAATTCATCATTTGTTATTTGTTCAATTTTCATAAAATATCTCCTTGTTTAAATATTATACCATATCTTTACATTTCTATTTACAATAATTTCTTTTTGACTTTTTTTTATTACTTAAAACGTGTATAATATTTATAGAATAGAGGGATAATATGAAAATAAAAAATGTTGTAGGAAGAGAAGTTCTTGATTCAAGAGGAAATCCTACTGTTGAAGTTGATGTTATACTTGAAAATGGTATTGTAGGAAGAGCTATGGTACCATCTGGTGCTTCTACTGGTGAAAGGGAAGCTTTAGAATTACGTGATAACGATCCAAAACGTTTTAATGGTAAGGGAGTATTAACTGCGGTTAATAATGTTAATACAAAGATACGTTCTTTAGTAGTTGGAATGGATGTTTCTAATCAAAGAGAAATAGATAATAAAATGATTGAATTAGATGGCACTAAGACAAAATCTAATTTAGGAGCAAACGCTATACTAGGTGTTTCTATGGCATGCTTAAAGGCTGCAAGTAAAAATGCTAGAATGCCTCTTTATAAGTATGTTGGAAATACTTATACTTTACCACAACCTATGATGAATATTTTAAATGGTGGAGCTCATGCTGACAATAAACTTGATTTTCAAGAGTTTATGATTTTACCTCAAGCTGATTCTATTAGAGAAATTGTAAGAATTGGTTCTGAAGTTTTTCATTCTTTAAAAAATGTTTTAAAAGAAAAAGGACTTTCTACTGGTGTTGGAGATGAAGGTGGATTTGCTCCAGATTTAAACAGTAATAGTGAAGGCTTTGAATTAATAATGGAAGCTATAACAAGAGCTGGTTATAAACCTGGCGTTGATGTCTTTTTAGGAATAGATGTTGCAGCAAGTGAATTTTATAAGGATGGTAAATATGAATTAGTAGGCGAAGGAAGAAGTCTTACTACTGATGAATTGATTGAATTTTATAGCGAATTAGTTGATAAATATCCAATTGTTTCTATTGAAGATCCTGTTGATGAAAATGATTGGGATGGCTTTAGAAAAATCACTGAAAAACTTGGTAATAGGATTCAACTTGTAGGAGATGACTTATTTGTAACAAATAAGGAATGTTTACAAAAGGGTATTGATAATCATGCTGGTAATGCTATATTACTTAAAGTAAATCAAATAGGTACTATTAGTGAAACAATTGATACAATAGAATTAGCAAGAAAAAATGGTTATAAAACAATTATATCTCACAGAAGTGGAGAAACAGAGGATACAATTATTGCTGATTTAGCGGTAGGCCTTAACTTAGGTCAAATAAAAACTGGTTCAATGTCAAGAACTGATAGAATTTGTAAATATAATCAATTAATGCGTATAGAAGATAAATTAAAAGGAATTTATTAATGAAGGATTATTTTAAGTCTAAATTAGGAATCTTTTCAATAGAGGTTTTAGGAGTTATTTTAACTACATTTTTAATAGTTGATTTTATTTTAATAGCTACTTATGTTAGCACTCCTATATCTTTTATATTAATGATTTTGATACTTTGTTTATGGGTGTTTGGTTATTCTTGTCTTCAAGGATCTAAAGATACTTGGATTTATAAGGTAGCTAAACCTGCTATCAATGATGTATTTGATATAAAAGGAAGTAATGTTTTACAGAAATCTTTTCAAGCAAATCTAATTAATACTTATAAACTTGTTCCTAAAGATATAATATGTAAGGATACAAGGGGATGTATTAAGAAGGATATAAACGGTAGTACTATTGCTTTTGGTGATGTCTTACTTTTAGATGGTGTTACTACTAAACGTATGATGGCTTATCGATTTAAGTGTAGAACTGGTGTTTTTAAACATATTTATATAAGTAATATTGATATTTTTAAGAATATGGAACATAAAAACATTTATGAAACAACTGTTAAAAAATTTGATAAAGATTTTATTAGTACTGTAGTAGATGAAGTTGACGCTAAATCATTTTTAAGTAAAAAAAATATAGCAACATTTAACAAATTAAATGAAAATGGTGTAAAATTTACACTATATGTTGATAGTAAACAAATAATTGTATTAAGAGATGGATCTATAATAAGAGATGATTTACCTACTTATGAAGAGTATATTGAGATATTGAAAGAATACAATGATTTTTGTTTAACTATTGCTAATTTATTTCATGCAAAAAAGAGTTAATTTAACTCTTTTTTTATATGTCTTTTCTTTTTAAGTCTTTAGCTTTAAATTCTTTTTTATCTTTTTTGAAATAAATCTCAAAACCACATATTTTAGCAATTTCTTCTATTGTTTTAAAGTTAATATCAGAGTTTTCTGTTTCATATCTAGATAATGTGTTTTGCTTGATGTTTAATAGTTTCGCTAATTCATATTGCGTCAGATTATTATCTTTTCGCATAAATTTTATTACCTTTCCTATCATATTGATCGCCCATTTTATTGTCCCATAGTAGTATTTAAAATTCTTTTAATATCCTAAAATGGGATAATCAAATTCTTTTTTATAATAATGTTTTACAATTATTTCATAAATATAGAGGTGGTTATATGAAAAAGGGTAAAAAAGGATTTGTAGTAAGTGCGGTATTGTACCCATTACTAGTACTATTTCTAGCGATAATCATGGGATTACTATCTATGACAGATACAAGAAAAAGAATATTAGATAAAATGAAGTTAGAAATAACAGATAA
>CAKPMN010000027.1 GCA_934168005.1 uncultured Bacilli bacterium
ATAGATACTTCTTGATTTTATTTTATCAATAAAACTTTTAAAATCTTTAGTAGAAAATACTACTTGCAAGTAATCAGTTGTTGTATCTATTACATAAATTGAAAATATATTTGCCTTTATTTTTGTTGTTTCATTTTCTAAAGTTATAGTTAAGTTATCTTTATTCTTATACCAAGAACTATCTAATACTTTATCAAGCGTTCCAAATAATAAATTACTGTATGTATCATGACCATATATTATTGTATTTTGATCTGTTAAATTTTTATTATTTCTATAATCCATAAATATCCAACCATATATATTATTTGATTTATCAAAACTGTGATTTAAATAATATTTATTATTATTTGATTGAACTATTGGATAGGATATATTTGTGTTATTAACAGTTAGCCAATACCTAAAATCATTATTTATTTCTGTTAGTTTTTTATAATTTTTTTCATAGTTTTTGACTTGTATTTTGACATTTTCTTGTTTTTTTTCTTCTTTTTTTGAATCACTTATTGGTGTTTCTTTTTTAATTTCTTCTTGTTTTTCTTCTTCTATGATTATATTTTCTAGTTCTTCTTTTTCAATTTGACTGTTTACTTTATTAATTTTGGTAATAATATAAATAGTAGTTGTTACTAAAAGGAGAATTATTAAAAGAAATCTTAATATTGTTATATTTAATTGTTTTAATAAATATTTTTCTTTATATTTATTAGTATATTTAATATTTAGCTTTATATTAGAAAGTTTTAATTCTTTTTTTAAAGATTTATCTAATGACTTTATAAGATTTTCTATGGCTTTAGTTTCTTCTCCTTTTTGGTAAATAATTACATTAATATTTTTTTTATTACTAAGAAGGGTATATATTAATATATTTTTTAGAAGTTGTTCGTTTATTCCAATTATATCTATGGTTGTTAAAGATTTATTAGCTGATATGAAAGTTCTATAGTCTTCTAAATCATCATTTTTAAATGTGTCATAAATTATAACTTTTTTCTTATTTATAATTTTTGGAATAGTTGATAGATCATTTACAATCATGAAATCACTTTTTATAAATTCTTTTTTTCTATAAATTACTTCTATATTTAGTTTATTTAATTCATTAAGAAGCATATCACTCATTGTAAAACATTCTATTTTTTTAACATATCTTAAGGCTTTTATGAATTCATAATTATCTATATCTAGTTTTTTATTAGATTGAAATTTTAGTGTTTCAATTGTACTTACAGTATCTATAATTGGAACGAAAGTTTTAAGTAATTCAACTTTTTCGAAGTTTACTTTTTCTACTTGTTCTTTAATAAATAATTCTTTTAAGAAATCTATTATAAATGCATCTTTTAGTTTTTCATCTTCAAATATTATTTCTTTAAAATCCCATATATTTGTAACATTTAGATTGTTTTTATCTACTTGTTTTAGTTCTTTTATATCTAATTGTTTACCAACTTTTTTAATTCTTATATTCATATTTTCACCTTAGTTAATTTTATCATAAAACTTAAGTTGTTGTAAACTTTACGTAAAAGATAGTTTAAAACTTGCGAACTTATTTTAAGTGTGCTATTATTTAGTATAGAAAGTAGGGTGTAGATAATGAAAAAATTCAAATATTTATTTATCTTTATGGTTGGTTTATTAACTTTTCCTAGTTTAGTAAACGCAACTGAAACTATTTATTTTAAAAACTATAGTATAGGTGATACTATAAATGTAACTTTATCTAATGATGGTAAAGTAAAAGGAAAATTTGTTGTTATTGAAAACAGTCCTCAAGGTGAACAAAAAAATGTTGAAAGTTTTGTTAAAGGAAATGAAGATTATGAATATGTAACTGCTATGTATGTTGGAAATCTTGGAACTTCTAAATTTGGAGCAAGTGAAAACATTACATATGAAAAAAGTGCAGCACGTGCAACAATGGTAATTAAAGCAACTAATGCTTCATGGGATACATATGAGCTTTTACGTTTACTTAATTTAAGTGATATTGCTCGTATTGGTTCAAGTGGAAACTCAGTTACTGCAAGTTGGGCTTATCAAAACGGACCATTATGGTTAGGCGAAGATGCTAGTGGAAGTGATGCTTATACTTTAAAAGCTGATGGTAGTTTTGGTTTAGTTGGTATTTCTACTGAAGCAAATATCGTACCTGTTATCCGTGTTCATAAAGGTTGGGTAGAAGGTGCTATGATTTGTAATTGTGATGATTGTATGACTGAAGAAAAATTCTGTCCTGCAAATCCAAGTATCAGTATTCAATCTTGTATAGATAGTGGAACTAGTGAAAGCGTTTGTATAATGCAATTATGTGAAGGTAAAAAGAAAGAAAAAGTATGTCCTAAAGATTCTTCTATAAGTATCCAATCTTGTATAGATAATGGAACTAGTGAAGAGGAATGTGTTAAAAAATTATGTGATAAGGTATGTCCAAATGATTCTAAAGTTGATATTCAATCTTGTATAGATAATGGAACTAGCGAAGAAGATTGTATTAAAAAATTATGCCCTGGTACTGAAGAAATTGAAAATCCAACAACTGGTGCATATGTAACACTAGGTCTTGGAACAATCTTGTTTATATTTGCTACATATTTATTAACTAAAAAGAAAAACTATTTTAGTAAAATAAAATAATATTTAAGACCAATTCATTTGAATTGGTTTTTAATTTATATCTTTACACGAACAAAATTTCACTATATAATAGTATTAGGTGATAACATGCGAGTAATAATGCATATTGATGTGAATAATGCTTTTTTATCATGGAGTGCTGTTTATTTATTACAAAATGGATCCAAATATGATATTAGAAATAGTTATGCTGTAATAGGTGGAGATGCTAAATCAAGAAATGGAATTGTTTTAGCAAAATCTAATCCTTGTAAGAAACTTGGAATTAAAACAGCTGATACTATTTACTCTGCTCGTAAGAAATGTCCAGCATTAAAAGTGTATCCTCCTAATTTTAATTTTTATTCACAGATGAGTCATAAATTATTTGAATTATTATCTAAATATACTCCTGATATTGAAATCGCTTCTATTGATGAATGTTATCTTGATTATGGTAAGGTTATGAAGTTATATGGTGATCCTTATGAATTTGCTTTAAAGATTCAAAGACAAATATTAGATGAATTGGGATTTACTGTTAATATTGGTATAGCAAATAACAAACTATGTGCGAAAATGGCTTCGGATTTTTCTAAACCTTTTAAAATTCATACTTTATATGATTATGAAGTAAAAGATAAAATGTATCCTTTACCAATAGGTGATTTATTTGGAATTGGTAAAAAGACTGCTCCTAAACTTCAAAGGCTTGGTATTAATACAATAGGTGATTTAGCTTGCTTTGATGAAACTTTACTTAGACATTATTTTAAAAATATGGCTTCTTCTATGATTTTAAGTGCTAGAGGAATTAATGATGATTTAGTTATAAGTGAGGCTAGTGCTCCAAAGGGAATTGGAAATGAAATAACTCTAGTTAAGGATACAACTGATTTTGATGAGATTTCATCGTCATTACTTTCTTTATCAGAAAATGTTTCTATGCGTCTTAGAAAACAAAAAAAATATGCTCATACTGTTTGTGTTACTGTGAAAACTAGTGATTTTAAAAGACGAAATCATCAGAAAAAATTAGAAAATGCTACTAATGTCACTTCTGTTATATATGAGGCAAGTAAGAAGATATTTTTAGAAATGAATATTGAAGAGCCTATTAGATTGATTGGTGTTAGACTAGATAACTTAACTGATGTTGTTGCTTATCAAATTAGTTTATTTGATAATGTAGAGGCTAAATCTAATAACAAGTTAGATGAGGCAATTGATTCAATTAAGATGAAGTATGGAAATAAGATTATTAAGACGGCATCTTTAGTTGATAAAAAAGATTTTAAAAATTTAAAAGATTGAATGTAAAGTTTAAGTAATATTATTTTTTTTATTTAAAGTTTTTGTTATACTTGAATTATGAAAAGAGGATATGCATGAATAGTGAGATTATTAATGGATTATGTTTAGAATTAAATATAAAAAAAGAATATGTTGAAGCAATTCTTAAGATGTTAGAAGAAGGAAATACTATTCCTTTTATTGCTAGATATCGAAAGGAAAAGACAGGAGCTGCTAGTGAAGATGTTATTCGTCATATAGAAGAAGCTTATCAATATCAAGTGAATCTTTTAAAAAGAAAAGAGGATGTTATTCGTCTTATTGATGAGAAAGGTCTTCTTACAGATGAAGTTAAGAATAAGATTTTATCTGCTTCTAAATTAGTTGAAGTTGAAGATTTATATAGGCCTTATAAAGAAAAGAAAAAGACTAAAGCAACAGACGCTATAAATAATGGATTAGAACCTTTAGCTAAAATGATTTTATCTCTTCCAATGAGTGGTTCTATTGATAATTTAACTAGTAGATTTATTAATGATAAAGTAGTTGATAGCAATTCTGCTATAGAAGGTGCTTCTTATATTATTGCTGAATATATTAGTGATAATGCTTATTATCGTAAGTGGATTAGATCTTTTACTTATAGAAATGGTCTTATTGTTTGTAAGGCTAAAAAAGATCATACTGATACTAAAAAAGTATATGAAATGTATTATGATTATAGTGAAGCTGTTAAGGATATTAAACCTCATCGTGTGTTAGCTATTAATCGTGCTGAATCTTTAAAGGTTATTAGTGTTTCTATTAGTATAAATGTAGATGATATTATTAAATTTTTAGAAAGTAAGATTATTAAAAATGATAAGTCATTTGTAGTTGATATCGTTAAATTAGCTATAAAAGATAGTTATAAAAGACTAATTGCTCCATCTATTGAAAGAGAAATTAGAAGTGAATTAAAAGAAAAAGCTGATCTAGCTGCTATAGCTAACTTTAGTAAAAATCTTGAATGTTTGTTGCTACAACCTCCAATGAAAGAAAAAATAGTTTTAGCATTTGATCCAGGATATGTTAATGGCTGTAAATTGGCTGTTATTGATAAGACTGGTAAATACTTAGATTCAACAGTTATTAAACCTTTCTTAAATAATATTAAGGAAAATGAATACAATCGTGCAATGAGTGAAGTTTTACTTTTAGTTAAAAAATATAATGTTGATATTATAGCTATTGGTAATGGTACAGCATCACGTGAATCTGAAAAGTTTATTAGTGAGATGATTAATAAGTATAATTTAAATTGTAAATATGCAATTGTATCTGAGGCTGGCGCTTCTATATATAGTGCCTCTCCTGAGGCGATAGCTGAATTTCCTGATTTAGCTGTTGAGAAAAGAAGTGCTGTTTCGATTGGCAGAAGACTTCAAGATCCATTATCAGAACTTGTTAAAATTCCACCTGAAGGAATAGGTGTTGGTTTATATCAACATGATGTTGCTTTTAAATCTTTAAAGGAATCTTTAGATTTTGTTGTTGAAAAGGCAGTTAATAATGTTGGTGTTAACATTAATACGGCTTCTCCTTATTTACTTAAATATGTATCTGGGTTTACTAAAAAAAATATTGATAAAGTTATTGAATATAGAAATAAATCAGGTAAATTTTTAACTAGAGATGAGTTGAAGAAAATATTAAGCGATAAAGCATTCGAACAGTCTATTGGATTTCTTAGAATTTTAAATGGAGATAATATATTAGATTCTACTGATATCCATCCTGAAAGTTATCCTGCAACTTTAAAGTTGCTTGATAGTTTATCTTTATCTTTAAATGATGTTGGAACTGATAAGTTAAAGAATATTTTATCTTCTGTTAATGAAGAAGAATTAGCAGCAAAAATTGGAATTGATTCTTATACTTTACATGATATTATTTTATCTTTAATTAAACCTAATAGGGATCCTAGAGATTCTATGCCTCAACCTGTATTAAAAAGTGATGTTTTGAGTTTGAAAGATTTAAGTTTAGGTATGAAATTACAGGGTACTGTTAGAAATGTTGTTGATTTTGGAGCTTTTATAGATATTGGATTACATGAGGATGGATTGGTTCATATTTCTCACATTTCTGATAAATTTATAAAGCACCCAAGTGATATCTTAAGTGTTGGAGATATTGTTGATTGTTATGTTATTGATATAAATATGGAAAAGGAAAAAGTTAGTTTGTCTTTGATTGATCCTAACTTAGAAAAGGAGTGTTAGTTATGAAGAAAGGTTTTACTTTAATTGAGATGTTAGCGGTTGTAGTTATACTTGGTGTTTTAGCTACAGTAACTATTAGTGTTACTACTACTTTACTTAATAAGTCTGAAATGTCTTCTTTTAAGGATAGCGGAATAGGTATTATTAAAGTAGCAAAGGAAGCTTATTTGGATTATTCTGGAAGTAACTTTAAGGTTGATTTAACTGATAAAATTATTTATGTAGATGGGTCTAAAACAAATGAAAAGTTAGTTTATAATGGACTTAATCCAAAACTTGGTACTGTTGAAATAGATAGTAATGGTAAAGTTAGTTTGATTTTATCTGATGGTGTATATTGTGCTTATAAACAAAAAACTGAAAGTGAAGTTAGCGTATTTAAGTTGAGTGATAGCAGTAAATCTTGTGATTTAAATAGTTTAAAATAATATAATAAATAAAAAATAAAGAGAACTAATTTAAAATATATAAAAAGTATAGTCAGATATGTTATATCTG
>CAKPMN010000028.1 GCA_934168005.1 uncultured Bacilli bacterium
AGAATATACATCTATATTCCAATTTAGTGAAAGAGAACTTAAATAAAAAAATAATTCAGTAGTAGAACTTACTCTCTAATAGGAACTGTATTGATTGTCCTGTTAATACTTATTATATCCTTTAAATCTTATTGGAGAGTAAACTCTGCTACTGAATGATAAAAGTGATGTAAAATCACTTTTTTTGTGCTAAAAAATCTTTACTATTTCCTAAAAAATAGTTATAATAGTGGTACATAGTGGATGAAAGTGGAAAAAAGTGGGGTGATTTCTATGTTCATGGGTGAATTTCATCAACGTATTGATGAAAAAGGACGTATTAGTATTCCTACTAAATTACGTAATGATTTAGGTACAGACTTTATAGTTACTAGAGGACTTGATGGATGTATATTTGTTTACCCTAAAAATGAATGGATGAATATCATTTCAAAATATAAGGAATTACCAAATACTAAAGACACTAGAACATTTATGAGAACATTTTTATCTTGTGCCACTGAATCAAATTTAGATAAACAAGGAAGGGTTAATATTGCATCTCCACTTATTGAATGGGCGTCTTTAAATAAAGATGTTGTAATAATTGGAGTTAATGAAAGGTTAGAAGTTTGGAGTAAAGAGTCTTGGGAAAATTACATTAATGACAACAAGGATTCTTTATCTGATATAGCTGATAAGTTATTCCAAACAGGTAATAATTATGCATGAAAGTGTTTTACTTAAAGAGAGTATTGATTCATTAAATTTGAAGGAAGATAGTATAATCGTTGATTGTACTTTAGGATATGGTGGACATTCAAGTGAAATATTAAAAAGAATACCAAAAGGATTTTTATATGCATTTGATCAAGATATAGATGCAATTAACTATAGTAGAGAAAGACTTTCTAAAATAGGAGATAATTTTCTAATTATTAAAAGTAATTTTAATAATATAAAAGAAGAATTAGAAAAAGTTGGAGTTACTAAAGTTGACGGCATTTTATATGATTTGGGAGTTTCTTCTCCACAGCTTGATCAAGGGGACAGGGGTTTTTCTTTTCATCAAGATGCTAGACTTGATATGAGAATGGATAAAAGTGCTAGTTTAGATGCTTACTATGTTGTTAATAATTATTCTGTCACAGACTTGACTAGAATATTTAAAGAATATGGTGAAGAAAAATTTGCATTTCCTATTGCTAAAAAAATAGATAGCGAAAGAAAAAATAAAAATATCGAAACAACTTTGGAGTTGGTAGATATTATTAAATCGGCTGTTCCTTTTAAATATCAAAGGGAACATCATCCAGCAAGGAAAGTATTTCAAGCTATTAGAATTGAAGTTAATCATGAACTTGATGTATTTGAACATTCTCTTAGAAATGCTTTAACTTTACTTAATGTTAATGGAAGAATATGTGTAATAACATTTCATTCTCTAGAAGATAAAATATGTAAAAATATTTATAATGAGGTAAGTAAATTAGATGATGCTATGTTAGACTTACCAGTAATTCCAGATAGTTATTTAAAAGATTTTAAAGTAATTAAAACTTTTAAACCTAGTAATTTGGAACTTGAAAATAATAATAGATCAAGAAGTTCTAAACTTCGAGTTATAGAAAAGATTAGATAGAGGTGTTTTATGAGAAGACAGACAAAGAAAAAAAGAATTACAAAAGGTGAAGTATTATTGTATTTATTAATTGTATTTTGTTTTGCTTCTACGTTTGTTGTTAAAATATTCTGTGGTGCTTCTATTGCTAATTTAAGTATGAGTGTTGAAAAAATAAGATATGAAATCGATACTCAAGGTAAAACAAATGAATCATTGGTTATGAAAGTAAATGAACTTACATCTTTTGACAAAATTAAAGATGTTGTAAATAATATGGGTTTGGCGTATAATAATGATAATGTAATAGTAATCAATGATTAGCTAACGAGGTGTTAATATGAATACAAAGAAAAGGAAAAAACAAGTTTGGACGTTACCCAAAAAAATGTTTTGTATCTTTTTACTTTGTATTTTTTATTTGTATGCACATTTACTTTATTTGTCTTTGTCTCCTAATGTGTATGGAAAAAATATGAAAGAATTCGCATCTACTAGAAACACTGTTAGAAAAAAAATACAAGCTTCTAGAGGATCAATATATGATACTAATCTAAATGCTTTAGCCTTAAATGTTACATCTTATACTTTAATAGCTTATTTGGATGAAAAAAGAAGCGATAAAAATAATATAAACCATGTAGTTGATATTGATGAAACATCTAAAAAACTTGCAACTGTATTAGATACTGATGCTGATAAAATAAAAACAATTCTAGAAAATGGCCGGGAAAAAAATAGGTATCAAGTTGAATTTGGAAGCATTGGTAGTGGTATAACAGAATTAAAAAAAGATGAAATTGAAGCTCTTAATTTGCCAGGAATATCTTTTATTGAAAGTTCTAAAAGATATTATCCAAATGGTAATTTTGCTTCTTATGTAGTTGGATATGCTAGAAAAAAAGAGGTTTCAAACGATGGAGAAGTTACTACTAATATAGTTGGTGAACTTGGAATAGAAGCCGCATATAATGACATGTTAAATGGAACAGATGGGTACTTAGAGTATCAACAGGACAGATATGGTTATAAGATAAGTGGTACAAAAGAAATTAATAATCCAGCTGTTAACGGATATGACATTTATTTAACAATAGATTCTTCAATTCAAAGATTTGTTGAAACAGAAATAGAAGATATTGCGTCAACTTATGATCCTGAATGGGCTGTTTTGACTGTTATGGATGCACAAACAGGAGAAATACTTGGAGCTTCATCAACTCCTTCATTTGATCCTAATGTAAGAGATATAAAGTCATATGAAAATCCTTTTTCTGTTACTTCTTATGAACCTGGTTCTACTATGAAGATATATACTTACCTTTGCGCTTTAGAAACTGGTAATTATGATGGCGATAAGACATTTAATTCTGGTTCGATAAAGATAGGTGATGATACTATTAGAGACTGGAATAATAATGGATGGGGAACTATTACTTTAGATAAGGGTTTTGAATATTCATCAAATGTTGGCATTGTCAATTTAATACAAGCTTATTTATCAAAAGAACAATTAAAATCTTGCCTTAAAAAGTATGGCTTTGGATCTAAAACTGGATCTGAGTTTTCTAGTGAAAGTGCTGGACAGATTAACTTTAATTATGAAGTAGAAGTTGCGACTGCTGGATTTGGACAAGGTATTAAAACTACTGTTTTACAACAACTTCAAGGAGCTACTTTGATATCAACAGGTGGCTATTTGGTTAAACCTTATCTAGTTAAGAAGATAGTCGATCCAAATAATGATGAAGTTATTTATGAAGGAAGTGTAACTAAGTCTGAACAATTGATTAAAAAGTCGAGCGTTGAAAAAGTCAAGGAATTAATGTATAATACTATACATGGTACTGATAGTGGTACGGCAGGTAAGGCTTATAATATTGATGGATTTGATTTAATTGGTAAGACTGGTACTGCTCAAATATATGAAAATGGTAAGGGTTATTTAACAGGAGATAATAATTACATATTTTCAAGTGTTATTATGTATCCTAAAGAAAATCCAAAGATAATAATATATGGAGCTATGAAGAAACCTGATTATGGTAAATATAAAGGTTTATCTACAGCCGTTAAAAATTTAGTTAAAAATATAGCTAAGTATAAAAATATATATGAAGACGATAACAATACTTCTAGTGTTAAAAGTGTTACAACTACATCATATGTTGGTAAAAAGGTTGAAACTGTTAAAAAATATTTAGAGAATTATGATATAAACGTTGTTGCATTAGGAAATGGAAGCAGTATTATAAAACAATATCCTTTAAGTGGTGATAGATTACTTAAAGGCGATAGAATGTTTTTGCTTACTAATTCAAATGATATTCAAATGATAGATATTACTAATTTTAGTAGAAATGAAGTCTCGGTATTTGCGACATTAGTTGGAATAAAGGTAAAATTTAATGGAACTGGTTATGTTAAAAGTTTTAATATTAATGTTGGTGACAAAATTAATAAAGATACTTTACTTGAAGTTACACTTGGTTCTAGAAAGGAATAATATGAAAAAAGGTTTTACGTTAGTTGAATTACTTGCAGTTATAGTTGTACTTGCAGTTATATCTTTGATAATTTTTCCGATTGTCACTAGTCAAATTAACTCATCTAAAAAGGATTTATATGATGTTCAAGTTGATAATATAATTAGAGCGGCTAAAGATATGGTATTAGATAATCCATCTTTATTGGATGAAAACCATATAATTACTACTTTAATTTCTATTAAAGATTTAAAGTCTACTACAAATACAAGTGGTGTTTCTTATTTAGAAGATGAAGATATTAAAAATCCTCAAACTGGTGAGATAATGAATGGCACTGTAATTATTAAATATGATTCTAATAAAAAAGGATATGTTTATGAATATCAAGAAAAATCAAAGGATGAATTATCTTCTTTAATAGTAACACCAGCAGCTAAAACTGTTATAGCAAATCAAAGTGTTATATATACAAATGAGCAACAATCAGGATTATTTGAAGATGTGGCTAATGGGGAATATGTATTTAGAGGAGAAAATCCTGATAATTTTATTAAAATTGGAACATCTTTGTGGAGAATTGTTAGTATTGATAAAGATAGTTATGTTATGAAAGTTGCTAAAACAACACATAATGTTTCTAGTGTTTGGACTAATTCAAGTAGTGATACAAATTATCAATTATCAAATACTAATTTAAAGATGCGTACTTACTTAAATAGCGATTTTTATAATACTTTGACAGATTCTATTAAAGAAAATATTATTACTAATTCTACATTCAATATAGGAGTTGTAAGTGATACACATTATGACTTTAAAACAGTTATGGCTGATGAAGCTAAATCTACAACTAATTTAAATGTTGGATTATTAAATGTAAGTGATGTCTTAAGAGCTACTTATGTTTTAGGTTGTAGAAGGGACTATAAAAACGCAACTTGTCTAGCAACAAATTATTTAGTAATTGGTAAAAGTTATTTCTTAGCTAATACTACGTCAGATAAAATATGGAGTGTAAGTGATAGTGAATCTTTAGAACTTATTAGTCCAACAAGTCAAGCTTATGTAATTCCAGTTGTTTATCTTAAAGCTACAAGTGAAGTACAAGCTGGTGGAGATGGAACTAGTTCTTCTCCTTATATATTAAAGACAAATTAGTATTGAAAATAGATTTATTTGTGATATACTAGTTTATAGAAAAAAGCAGTGATAAAGAAGTAGTAATAAATGTTAGATTAAAAAGAGAACTAACGGTTGGTGTGAAGTTAGGTTAATCTTGATTTTATGAATTCACCTTTTTAGCTTTGTCGGTAACGCGTTATAGTAATAAGTGAGTTAATACTCTAAATTAAGGTGGTACCACGTCTAGCACGTCCTTATACAGGATGGTGCTTTTTTTTATGGAGGTAATCATGAAAGTTGTTTTTATTCATGGGTTTTCTGCAATGGAAGAAGATAATAAATATTTTTTAGATTATTTAAGATCCAAAAATGTTGATGTTAATCTTATAAGACTTAAAGGTATGAGTGATAATAAAGTTCTTAGTATGCCTTATACTGAATGGCTTAATCAAGCGGAAATTGACTTTAAAAAAATTGTAGGAAAAAGTAAAGTTATCTTGATAGGACATTCTATGGGTGGGGCGATTGCTTCTATACTTGCTAGTAAGTATCCGGAAAATGTGAAAAGGTTAGTTTTAATCTCAGCTGCTTTTGATATAGGAAGTACTACACAAAATAAAAGTGATGTTTTATCTTATTTTAATAATA
>CAKPMN010000029.1 GCA_934168005.1 uncultured Bacilli bacterium
ATTAAATATTTTATATCTATATCTTGGTATCCATACCATATAACTTTCTATATTACTATTTGGTATCTCTTCTCCATATTTATATGTCTTTGTTTTATCTTTTAATATTACTGCATTCGCCCATTTCTTATCTTCATATTTATACCATTCTTCTGTCGGATCTGCATATATTACTTTTCCATCATTATTTATCTTTACTGGTAGCAAGTCTCCTTCTACTACTGGATCTGCTCCATTTAATATTGATTCTTTATATGTTAAATCTTTTATTTCTTTATCACTACAATTATTTAGATATCCCTCTTTACTTGAACAACATGATATTTCATTATTACTATTTTTATATGTTACATAATATTCTCCAAATTTTAGATATGCCTCTTTTACTATTCCTTTTTCTACTGTTACCTCATTCGAAGCATTTGAATCTGGTTTATCTCCTTTTAAATCTAGTTCTAGTGAAGCATCATTTTTTGACAGTTTATTTCCAATTACTGTATACTTACCATCATAATTTGTATTTCTTGATGATGTTATTGTTTTTGATACTATTGCTTTTTCAACTGAATCTACGTAACTTAAAGTACTTGATTCAGCTGCTCCTTTTTTAGCTGATTCTATCATTTCTAATACTTGTGGTGTTGCGATTAATGCGATCACCGCAAGTATTACTATTACCGCAAGTAATTCTACTAATGTGAATCCTTTTTTATTCTTCATACTACACTTTCTCCTATTCTATATATAAAGTATACCCCCCCCCCCCCCGAGCTTTTTTGTCAATAGTATTTTTTAACACCTTAAGTGTAGTTCGTACACATTGTTTTATAGTGATAAGCTTAAAGTAGACAATTATTTAATTAAGTTATCACTTTCACAAAAAAAGACCAAAATTTTCATTTTGATCTTTCTTTTAAAAATTAATCTGATAATTTAAATTCTTATTTGATTTTCTATATTTGAGCCATATATTCAAGTAGCTTTAAGAATAATTTTATAAATCTTCTTTCTAATCCTTTATTTGCTAAATGTCTTATTTGTAAACGTTTTTTCCCAACTGAATCATTACTAAATATAATTGAATCTATTTTTTCTTTCATACTTGTCTTTAATGGTAGGTCAAATATAATAGACTCAAAATCTCTTTTTAGTGCTTCTTCTGCACTTATCTCAACATCTTTTCCTTTACAGTTGATTGTAAGCTGTCCTATTGTTGGAACATCTTCTACTTCTATTACGAATTTTGAATATCTAACATATTTTTTGCAGTCAATTTTTTGATCGTTAAAGTACACAATAACATCATCTGATTTTATTGTATTTCTAAAACATATTCTATAGTTTCTTCTATCTGGAATGATACCTGGTTTTCCATCTATTGATCTTATAATTACGGTATGGTTATTTGGTAAATAATTATATTCTATTAATGTTCTTAGATAGTTACCTTCTTTATATAGTTCTGTTTCTCCATCATCTTCATATAACTCATACTGACTACTAGCGCCTGGAAATATTTGAAGTTCTAAGTTTTTTGGAGGTTTTGTATCATTTATATTATCTTCTTTATGATCATTTACTAAAGGAAGTATTGAACCAGCTTTTACAAATACTGGGTAATCTTCATCTTTAAAGAATGCTAAATACCCCTTATCCCCTTTGTATTTTTTACCTGTTACATAGTCAAACCAAGTACCTTTTGGTAAGTAAAATCTTTGAACTACTCTATCCATTATTGGTTCTTTTTTAGTAGTAATTGGAGATATAAATAGTGAGCTTCCTAAATAATACTCATTTTCATATGTTGGATCATCATAAAAATCTGGATATTTATAGTAAAGTGGTGTAATAAGTGGTTTACCATATTTATGATATTTATAGCTTTCTGAATACAAATAAGGTATTAATTGATGTCTTAGATTCATATACCTTTTTGCTATTTCATAAGTTTTGTAGTTCCAACTCCATGGTTCTCTTCTATAATATTTTCCTTCTGCTGTACCAAACTTAAATATTGGAGCAAATGTTGCGAATTGTACAAATCTTGTATATAATTCACTATCTTCTAAACCTCCACTATATCCTCCAACATCATGAGCGAAAAAGTTAGCTCCCAAGTTTGTTTCTTTTACATTATGAAGGGTTATTGTTTTTAGAGTATTCCAAGAAACTGTAGTTTTCCCTGTATAAATTACTGGATATCTATGTGGGGCTATTTTAACATTTTTAGATAAAAGCATTGGCCTTTTACCTGTTTTTGATAAATTATTATAGAAATTATAGTGATTTAAAATCCATATTGGATAACTATTCTCTTTCAAATCTGCAGCAATCCAATAAAAGTCTGTTCCAACTGCATCTAGTGGGTTTATTAAAAATTTTAAATATACATCTATATATCTTGGATTTAATACTTGAAATGGCACATTTCCTGATGCATCTTTTTCTAAGTAATTTGTTATATAATTAAAGTTATCTTCATATGGATATATTCCATCTAATGGATTTACGCTTAGCCCTATATGAATACCTTTTTTATGCAAGTCTTCTATCATTTTTTTTGGACTTGGTATTAATGATCTATTCCAAGAAAAACCAGTATCTAATATTTTATCTTTATATTTTCTTATATGCCAATCTTTGTCTAAAAGAAGCACTGATAATGGTATTTCTCTTTCTTCAAATTCTTCTGTTAAAGTATTAATTTCATCTTCACTATATGGAATGGTTCTACTCCACCATATTCCTAGAGCATATCTTGGTATTAAAGCTGGTACTCCAGTTATTCTGAAGTAATCTTTAAGAGCTCCTTCAAAATTTTTTCCATATAAGAACACATATGTATCTATTTCATTATTTTGTCTTGTTATAAGTGTTCCTGTCTTAGACATAATATTACTTTTAGAATCATCAATTGAAGAGAATCCATCGATTGAATATAGTCCTTTTCTTAGTTTGATTTTTCCATCATTTTCATCTAATGATGTTGCTGGAAAACCATAGTTTCTTACCTCTGGATGACGATAGTACCATTGTTTTTTTGTTGAATTTAGTTCTATTTTTAAATTTGATACAGGATTTATCTTGCTTCCTAGAAATGGTTTTTCTTTTATATATGTTAGTTTAAAATAACTTGTTTTTATTTCTAATACTGTATCTGTCTCGTTCTTTTCAAATTTTACTTTTGGCATATTTCTAAACCAAACTAATTCTGTTGGACTATCGTTAAATTCACCATATTCATTATATTCTATACGTATTAATCTTTCTGTTAAAACAGTAAAACGGTACTTTGTACCTTGGATTACGTTTTCTTTTAATGGTTTTGCTAGATCATAATTAAAAGCAAATTGTTCGCCTAAATTATACACAATAACCACCCCACTTTTCTATAATTCTTCTATTTTCATAAAGTTTGTATGTTTTACTTCTTTTAAAGGATATCCTCCTGTTATGATTATTTTTTCATCTTTTAATGAAAGTTCTTTAGCAGCTTTTGATTTTGCAACTGAAATCATTTCATCAAATGACTTTACATTATTTATTAATACTGGATAAACACCATAGTATATATTTAAACTTTTAACTGTATCTATATCTGGTGACATAGCAAGTATTATAGCATTTGGTCTAAACCTTGATATTTTTCTTGCTGTATATCCACTCATTGTTGGTGTTACTATAGCTTTTGCTCTAAGTTTTTTTGAAGCTTCTACTACTGAATATGCAATTGCTCCTGTGGTGTCTTGTCTTTCAGTTCTTGAAGCATCACTTTGAAGTTCAAAATAATTCATTTCCTCTTCTTCTGTTTCTAGGATTCTTGCTAGTGTTGTTACTACTTCTTTTGGATATCTTCCAACAGTTGTTTCGCCTGATAGCATGACTGCATCTACACCATCTAATACAGCGTTTGCTACATCTGATACTTCTGCTCTAGTTGGTCTTACTCTCTCCTCCATGCTTGATAGCATTTCTGTTGCAAGTATACTAACCTTTCCTAAATAATGGCATTTTTTGATTATAATTTTTTGTACACCTGGTATTCTTTCTATAGGAAGTTCTACCCCTAAATCTCCTCTTGCCACCATTACTCCATCTGACACTTTAATTATTTCGTCTAAATCATCTAGGGCATATGCACTTTCTATCTTTGATATTAAAGTCATATGTGAGTCATTATAATTGATTAATAGATCATTTACTTCTAACACATCTTCATGAGTTGAAACATGAGATAAAGCTAAGTAATCAACATGTAGTTTGCTTGCATATAATATATCTTCTTTATCTTTTTCTGTTAGAAATGGCATATTTAGTTTTAGGCCTACGATATTTATCTTAGCCCCTTCTTCTATGTAGCCACCTTCTATTACCTCGCACAATAAATAATCATGTCCTTTATCTATTACTAGTAATTCTACTAGTCCATCATTTATTTTTAAAGTCGTATTAACCTTTACATCTTCTAGTAAGTATTTGTAATCTACATTAAATCTAGTACTGTTTCCTATTACAGCATCTTCATATATACGTATCTTATCTGATTTATTTAAGTATGCACCTTTTCCATCAATATGTCCTATTTTTACACTAGGTCCACTTATATCAACCATAATAGATACGTTTTTGTTTAATTCTTTATTTAATTCAGATACTATTTTATTTATTTTTTCTAGAAAGTCATGTGATGCATAAGCCATATTTACTCTTATTATATCTGTTCCACTTTCTATCATTTCTTTTATTACTTCTTTGTTATCACTTGCTGGTCCTGATGTTGCGATTATCTTTGTTTTTTTCATAGTCTCACCTATTTTAATTATATCAAGTTTTTTTTTATTTTAAAAGATGTTATTTTTGACAATTTGGACAATAATATGTTGATCTTCCACCTATTTTATCTACTAAAATATTTTGATTACAAGTTTTGCATATACTCATTCCGTGTACGTGTAGTTCATTTTGGAATAATCCATGTACGCCTTCACTTGATTCAAATGTTCTAATTGTTGTTCCACCTAATTTTATTGCATTTTCTAAAACTGTTTTTGTATTTTCAATTATTCCTTTTAATTCTTCATCTGTTAGTTCACTTGCTTTCTTATGTGGATTTATCTTGCTTAAGAATAATACTTCATCTGCATATATATTTCCATTTCCAACTAGTATGCTTTGATCTAGTAAAACTGTTTTTATAGGTAATCTTTTATTTTTATATCTTTCTTTTAAGTAGTTTATATCTAAATTTTTATCCCATGGTTCTAGTCCTAGTGATTTAAGTGGTTCGCTAGTCATCACTTCTTCTTTTTTTATTAAGTGCATTTTTCCAAATTTTCTAGTATCTATATATCTTAATGTTCTACCACTTTTTAATTTAAAAATAACATGTTCATGTTTGGTTACTTCTTCATCATGTTTTATGAAATATCTTCCTTCCATTCTAAGGTGTGATAGTAAAACATAATCATCTAGATAGAACATTAACCATTTTCCTCTTCTTTTAATATCGTTTATTTTTTGGTTTTTTATTTGTTTTTTGAATTCTTCTACTGTTGGGTATTCTATTATATTATCCCAATTTACTTCTACTTCTAATATTGTATCATTTAGTACTTGTTTTTTTAGTGTTTCCTTTACTGTTTCTACTTCTGGTAATTCTGGCATATTTCCTCCTTATAGTAAAAAAAACAAATTAAAACTAATTTGTTTTTTGTGTTGTTGTTTTTGT
>CAKPMN010000030.1 GCA_934168005.1 uncultured Bacilli bacterium
GACAGATGATTACATGGTAAATGAATATAAAAGAATAAAAGCTGGAAATTAATCCAGCTTTTTTATATATCCTTTCGTTCTAAATCACTCATTTTAAATTTTGATGAATCATTTTTATTTACAAAATAAATATCATAACCACATTTATCAGCGATTTTTTCCATAGTCTCAAAACTAGTCTGCCTTGTCTCAAGTTCATAGCCAGATAGAGTTGTTCTAGCAATACCAAGTTCACGGGCTAAGTCGTCCTGTTTAAATCCCTTTTTAACTCTTAAATATTTAATAGTTTTTCCAATCATGAGTATCACTTCCAAAGAAATTATCTCAAAAAAACCTCTTAAATTCTTGACACTACGCAAAATGCGTCATATAATTATCTTAATGGTACGCAAAATGCGTCATAATACAATTGGAGGTAGTTATGAGAAATAAAAAAGGGTTTGTAGTAAGTGCAGTATTGTACCCACTACTAGTATTATTTTTGGCAATAATCATGGGATTACTCTCTATGACTGATACAAGAAAAAGAATACTAGATAGAATGAAACTAGAAATAACAGACAATATATTTGATGATGCAGCATGCTCTTGCGATACAATATTAGCTAAATTAAACTATTTAATTTCAAAAGGAATACCATCTACTTCAGATGATGCTATCAAACTAAGTATAAAGTTATATGATTCCGTAAATGACTTTCCAATGACTACAAATCAAAATGGAGACATAGCTGTAGTAAGTAAAACAGAATTTGAAAATTATTATCTAACAGATACAGAACCAACAAACCCAAAAGAAGGTGATTTATGGATTCATTTAAAACAATCTTCTAAAGCTTATTATAGAAAAAATGGAATAGAAATACCGATAGCTTATATAGAACAATATATAGAAGGCAAGTGGAACGTGACAACATCTGGTATGTGGAACGGGGCACAGTGGGATAACTTAAATGAGACAGATAAGGAAACAGCAAGCGAAGGAACTATTTTAAATGGATATACAGCGATAGTAAATGGAAAAAAGGTGACAGGATCCATGAATACTGGCGGATATTTCAAATTTACAAAAAAAACAGATTCAACTCCAGTTTTAAGAGAAAGTGAAGTTAATGTATATTTTGGAAATTGTAATAATGCTAATAATCAATCAATATGTGTCTCATGGTATACAGATTCTGGAGCAGAAAAGTTATCTAGTCTATGTAATGAATCTTCATCAGATACATTGTCATCATCCGCATCATGTACTGGAAAAAAAGTAGATGTAACATGTAGCATAGATTCAGTTAAACAAATATCAAAAAATGTAGTTGCTGTTTTCTGGACAAAGACAACAACTACAGATGATGAATCTAATTGGTGTAGCCAGAGTACCTCTGCTCATACTGAGTCAATGAAAATAACAACAGCATATGACAGAAATGTTACTACATATATTGCTTCTGCTACGGCATTAACATTGGTTAAAACTTTAAAATATAACAAAACATACTTAAACGATTATGAAGAAACCATTACAAACTATAAGAAAGATTGGGAAAATGCAAATACTGGATCATCATTATATAGATCTGGAAAATTATATATTGACAAGGCTCCATTTTCAGAAAGTTATAATGACACGGCTATATTCTATAAAATAGATGAAAGTCTAGATGAAAGTAAAGTTTTTGATACACCAAGTTCCACTAACTATAATTATGAATATAACGGATATGTTACACATAATATAGCTATTAATAAATTTACAGGAGCTATTTCTGATTATCATTCTACAACAGATTCAGCAGGAAATACAACAACATATAATTCAGGATGCAGTACAAAACATAATTCCACAGCGGATACATATACATCAGCAACAGACTGCATGCTAACTTCTCTTGGAGCAAGAGTTACAACATTTAATAATAACAAACATGAAATAGAAAAAACGACAGAATTTAGATATTCAATTGGACCAAAAGCAAGACAAAAACTAACATTAACATCATCATATATTGATACAACAGACCTAGCAGCTGCATCAAACTTATCTTATCCTTTCCAAGATAGTATTAAGTGGATGTTTGATATGAAAGAAGATATCTCAAAAGATGGAAAAAACATGAAAATAGATATTACTTCATCTCCACTAAATGCAAATGGTATATTTGAATCAACAACACCAAAAATAACTAAAACTACAACAACTATCAACTTAGAAAAATCTCTGCCACAAGGAAGTAGTTATAAAAAAAGTAGCTATGTATATCAAGATGGTAAATTTTATTACATAATAGAGTACTCAACAGGTAATGTATATATAATTTCCGAAATAACAGAAAATGAAAGAGATTATAAAGATAAATTAGAATTACAAATAGAAAGCATTAATTTTTATTCAAAAGCGGATGGTAAATTAACTGGAATAAAACTTTTAAGTGATAGTAATGCAGCTGATAGTAGTACAAGTAGATATATTGAATTTTATAGTTAGGAGACATTATGAAGAAGAAAAATATAATAAAACTAATAATTTGTATAGCTGTAATATCTTTAATATTAATATCAATATTTATAAATAAAGCTGATAAAGAAGTAGTTACTACTAATAATAAACAGTCCAATATAGTCATGAATAATTTAGATGCAAGTAAGTGGGACACATACTTTAAAGCAAGCGTAGAAGTAACACTTATTAAGGATAAATTATATTATAAAATTTACTTTACTCAAGTGTTAGATGACATTATTTTAGAAAATCTAAACATGGAATATAATGTTATCTTAAATGTAAAGGGAATCTATAAAAATGGCGTTGAAAAAGAAAAAAGATTAACAATAAAGGTTAATAACATAGAGAAATTAGAAGATAAAAAATATGTTTCGAAAGGAGAATACAAAGAAGAAAATTTTGATATTAAAGAAGTAATATCAGATAATGAAGATATCTTAATATATATGAAAAGTTTAGGCGCAGATATATATTATAAATAAAAACATAACTTAGTAGTAGAATTTACTCTCTGATAAACTGTATTGATTGTCCTGTTAATACTAATGTATCCTTTTCTTATTGGAGAGTAAGCTCTGCTACTAAGTTTTTTTGTTCTAAAAATTGATATAAAACATATACTTTTCTAGGTGATAAAATGACTATAGAAAGTGTAAAAGAAGAAATAAATAAAAGAAGAAAAAACAAAACACATCCATTAGTAAAAGAGAAAACAAAAAGAAAATTAGTAAATAAATTAACTATTTTATTATTATTGGTATTAGGTGTGATAATTGGAATAAAAACCAATAAAGATTTTAAACAATTTGTAAAGGTAAAAGTATTTGAGGAAACATTTCCATTTTCAAAGATAAATAGTTTGTATCAAAAATACTTTGGGACAAGTCTACCATTTGAAGGAGTACTTAAAAATGATACAGAAACAGTTTTTAAAGAGAAACTATCTTATTCAAAGAAAGAAAAATACCAAGATGGCTTAAAATTAACTGTATCAAAAGAGTATTTAGCCCCAGTTTTAGAAAGTGGTATGGTAGTATTTATAGGTGATAAAGAAAATTATGGTAAAACTGTAATAATTCAACAAATAGATGGAATAGATGTATGGTATTCAAATATGGATAACATAAATGTAAATCTATATGATTACATAGAAAAAGGAACACTTATTGGAAGTGTTAAAGAAAGTTCATTAATTTTATTATTTAAAAAAGATGGAAAAATATTAGATTATGAAAATAAAATTTAAAATTCATCCATTAACTTATGCATTTATATTTTTATCTTTAATAACAGGATATTTTAAGTATATTATATATCTAATGACTCTAATTTATATACACGAATTAGGGCATATAACAGCAGGAATAATATTAAATTGGAATATAAAAAAAGTAGTCATTTGTCCATTTGGAGGAATGACTTATTTTGATGAATTACAAAATAGAAAAATGATAGAAGAATTTATAATAGTAATACTAGGACCAATATATCAAATATTACTTTACCTAATATTAAAAGTTTTAGGCCTTGCGACACCACTTCTAGCAGACATAAATATATTTTTACTTATATTCAATATGCTCCCAGTATTTCCACTAGATGGATCAAAATTAGTACTACTATTTTTACAAAAAATATTTAGTTTTTATAATAGTTACATCATATTAATATTAATTTCAATTATAACATTATTCTCATTAACTTTTATTTATCATTCATTTTTATATTTAATACTTTATATATTTTTATTATTTCAAATATATCTTTTAAATAAACAAAGAAAAGAGTTATTTCATAAATTTGTACTAGAAAGAATATTATATCCATTCAACTTTAAAAAAAATAAAATAATAAATAATAAAAAGAATATGAAAAGAGAATATAATCATTATTTTTATTATCAAAATAAGTTAATAAATGAGAAAAATTTTTTGAGTCTTTTCTTGTAAACTAAATCATTAAATAAAGAGATAACATGCCATAAGTAAAAGTTATCTCTTTTTAATTGAAAAAATTTCAATAAATCAATAACTTAATTAAATAAATTATACTAAAAAATATTGAGAAATCCTATTGACAAAAAAACTCGGGGGGGGGGGTATACTTTATAC
>CAKPMN010000031.1 GCA_934168005.1 uncultured Bacilli bacterium
GCTGCATCATCAAATATATTATCTGTTATTTCTAGTTTCATTTTATCTAATATTCTTTTTCTTGTATCTGTCATTGAAAGTAATCCCATGATTATTGCTAGAAATAATACTAGTAATGGGTACAATACCGCACTTACTACAAATCCTTTTTTATTCTTCATTTATATCCTCCTTAAAACTTAGAAGGATACGCTAAAGTAACACATATTTTCAATGTGTTTTTGTCATGATTAAAAAAGATGATTTTATCAAGTTTTTTCATATATATCCTCCATGTATGATTGTCCTTTATAGATGTCATTATGACATCTTATTGATTTAATTATAGTTGTCATTATGACATTTGTCAAGTGTGTAAATTGAGTTTATGCTTAAATTAAATTAAGAGGTTATGTTTATGATTGGAAAATGTATCAAATATCTAAGAAAACAAAATAATTATAAACAAGAAGCTTTATCTAAAATTTTGGGTTTAGAAAAAAGTTCTCTTTCTTCTTATGAAATTGAAAGACGTGACATAACTTTCAAAATGATGGAAAAGCTAGCTAAAGAATGCAACTACGAAATTATTTTTAGAAGTGAAAAATTTCATGATGAGTTCAAACTTAATGATATTGATAGAAAAGATGTTTAAAAGAAAGTTTATTTCTTTTTTTTTGGTTAAAACTAATACTGGTGATTTTATGAGAATAAGACTTGGTTATGCATGTGTTAGTGAAACAATTAATGTTACTACATCTTCTACTTATACTTATTCTTCTTTTCTATTAGAAAATGATATTGATAAACTAGACAATATTATTAAATCTAATTTAGAGGCGTTAGATAATTTGATTGATTATAATATTAAAAATAATATTCATTTCTTTAGATTATCTTCTAAGATTATTCCTCTTGCTACTATAGTTGATTTTGATTATTTAGAAAAATATAAATCTTATTATGAGAAAATAGGAAAAAAAATAAAAGTAAATAATATGAGAATTGATTTTCATCCTGATCAATTTACTGTCTTAAATAGTGTTAAAAGTGAAGTTATTGATAACACTTTTAATATTTTAAAGTACCACTATAATTTACTTGATTATTTAAATATCGATAAAAAAGTATTAGTTTTACATGTTGGAAGTAGTGTCTTTGGAAAAGAAAAGAGTATTGAAAGATTCATATATCATTTTAATAAATTACCTGATTATTTAAAAAGTTCTATTGTTATTGAAAATGATGATAAAATTTATAATGTTGATGATTGTATGAGGATAAATAAAATTATTAATACTCCTGTTGTATTAGATTATCATCATCATCTTTGTAATAAATCTTCTATTAATTTTTTAGATGTTTTTTCAACTTGGAAAAATATTAATCCTAAAGTTCATTTCTCATCTCCTAAAAGTAAACTTAAAAAAGAATTTAGGAGTCATAACGATTATATTAATAGTGATGATTTTATTTGTTTTTTAGAACAAATTAAAAATTTAGATTTCGATATTGATATTATGATTGAAGCAAAGAAAAAAGACGAAGCTTTATTTCGTCTTGTTCGTGAATTAAAATATAAAACTAATTATAAATTTATTGATGAAACTACTTTTTTTATTTAGCCCCATGGTATTTCCATAGGATCTACTCTAGTTTCATTTTTTTCTTTCTTAACAATATGACCGCTATTCATCTTTAGTACTCTATCTCCTATCAATGCGATTCCTGGATTGTGAGTAATAATAATCATTGTTGTTTTATATTTTTCATTTATTTCTATCAAAGATTTTAGAACTTTTTTTCCTGTTTTTTCATCTAATGCTCCTGTTGGTTCATC
The DNA here is from genome assembly GCA_934168005.1 of uncultured Bacilli bacterium. Classification (GTDB taxonomy): domain Bacteria; phylum Bacillota_I; class Bacilli_A; order RF39; family UBA660; genus CATOJL01. Next base: position 1,820 of record CAKPMN010000031.1, read on the forward strand.
ACAAAACATTACTTTTGGATTCTTAGCTATAGCTCTGGCAATTGATACTCTTTGTTGTTCACCACCAGATAACTCATATATAGCTTTTTTCTTATGTTTTGATAAACCTACTGTTTTTATTATTTCGTCTACATCATTTTTATTTTTACTTAACTTACTTCCAACTTTTACATTTTCTAATACATTTAAGTTTTCTAATAAATTATATGTTTGAAATATAAATCCTAAGTTCTTTTTTCTAAATCTAGTCATTTTAGCGTCTGTATATTTACTTATATCTTTTCCTTGATAAAATATCTTTCCTTTTGTCTTTCTATCAAGACCAGATAATAAATTAAGAAGAGTTGTTTTACCTCCTCCTGATGGACCTAGTATTACAACTATCTCTCCTTCATCAATTGTTAAATTTATATCATCTAAGACATTACTTTTATTTTTTCCTAAACTATATGTCTTACATAAGTGCTCTGTTCTTATAATTTCCATAGTTCACCTACTCTCTTTTTAAAGCTATAGCTAATGGAATTTTATTTAATGTTTTTTTTGCTATAGTTAAAGCCACATAATAAGCTATAAGTAAGCCAATTAAACCTATCATTGCTTCTTTTAATGGTAAAGTTATTGGAATTGTCACATTAGTATCTTCTACAAGTTGGGATACTATCCATTTTAGTAAATTTGTCATAGCTGGTATTGATAATAAGTAAGCTACTATTACAAATGGTGTATATATATTTAGTACTATACTAGATGTTTCGCGTTCAGAATATCCCATTACTTTCATTAATGATATTGTTTTTTTATTTTCTTCTACTACTATATTTGATATTACCAATATTATTGAAAAAGACATTATTGATGCGAATATGATTATTATATATATAGTTGTATTATATCTATCCATTTGTGTTAATAAATTATCTTTTAAATCTGTTAAGCTCATTACATAATTTATTTTGCTTGATTCATCTTCTGATAATGTTGATAAATTAGAATATTTTTTATCTTTTGAATAAATTATGTTATATACTTTATCATTAAAACCTAGTTCTTTGCTTAAATAATTTCTTTCTTGATAAATAGTATAACTAAAATAATCATTATTAAATCCAACTATCTTATAAGTTATATTTTTATCATTTAAGTTAACTATTACCTCATCATTTTCTTTTAGATTATATTTTTCTTTCATATTAACTGATACAATTACTTCGTTTTCTTTAAGTAATTGTTTTAAATCTTTATTTTCATCATTTAATAATGTTATATTTGAAGCATCGTTATCTATACCTGATAAAGTTATATCTTCGTCTAGTTCTTCATTGTTTGCTTTCTTTAGTTTTGCATCTGTTTGCAATAGGTAAGTATCATCTGTATTATTGTTTGGATAATAATTATTCATATAAACTATATAATCATAATTCATTCCCTTAAAGGATTCATCTATAGCACTCTTAAATAGATTTATCCCCATTAAGGTTAGTACTATAAGCATTCCTGCTCCAAATGATGTTACTGTAACTATAAGTAATTTTCCTATTGATCTTGAAGCTAGAGAATATTTAAATCTTTGTTTGAAAGGTAATAATTTTGTAAGCAAATTTACTAGTTTACTGAATAAATTTACTTTTAAATTACTTCCTTCTTTTAATAATTTAAGTGGTTTTTTTCTTAACATTATGATTGCTATTAGATAACACAAGATTGATAACAGTATTAGTGGTATTAATATGCTATCTTTTAGGTATGATATATATATTATATTTCCTTCTATTGGAACATTAAAATACCCTGTATATAGTTTAGCTATTAAAGTATTTAAACTGCTTCCGATTAAAAATCCTAATGTTCCTCCTATTATTGATCCTATTATAGGATAACATAAATAGCTTAAAGCAATTGTATACTTACTATATCCCAGTGATTTCAAAACTCCTATTTGTAGTTTTTCATCTTCAATTCTTTTTTTGGTTATTATTGATATTATTATTACTGATATTGTTAATAACAAATATAAGAAATACTTAGCAAATAGTCTATTTGATGCGAATTCTAATTGAAGACCACCTATTCTTGCTATTCTAAGAACAGTATTTACTCCGGCATGAACCTTATCCTGTTCATTTTCTAAAAGAGCAGTTGTTGGGTCATCTTTTATGCTTAAAGTTGTACCTTCTTCATTATTAGTCATTTCAAATTTAAATTTTCTTTTGACATCGGTTGTATATCTTATTGCATACGTATTATCTGTTATTCCACCTATTTTATCATAATCTTCTTTATTCATAATAATAACATTGTTTTTAGCTTCATCAAATATTGGAACTGACATAGTTATTAATGGATAAATATAGTCTGATGCATAGGCAAACCCTACTACTTTATATTTTTCTTCACCTATTTTATATTCATCATTTATCTTAATATTGTTTTTCTTTGCAAATCCTTTTAAGATAGTTATTTCTTTTTCATTTTCTGGATATCTTCCTTCTAATAAAAATGGTTTATTTATCTTTTTATCTTTTATATATGGAAGTAT
>CAKPMN010000032.1 GCA_934168005.1 uncultured Bacilli bacterium
GAATAGGTGAGTATTTTTTTAATTAATAAGTGAGAAAATATTATTAGAAAGGTGTTGAGCTACAATGTTAAATAAAAAAGATGAAAACTACGTCTATTTTCTTGTAGCTAGAAATCTTAAAATTCAAAGAAAACTTAAAGGTTTGACTCAACGCCAATTTGCCGAACTATGTAATTACAGTGATGGTTTTATTATGAATATTGAAAGTGAAAAATATCATCAAACTTTTAGTCTAGGAACTCTTTGGAAATTTGCTGAGGTGTTGAATATAGATGTAAGAGAACTATTCAATCCAATGGATGAAAATGATAATTAAATAAATTATCATTTTACAATGCTCTATTAACGTCAAATTTTACCACTAATACTCCCGCAATAATTAAGCATGTAACACTATTAATCATTGGTCAATTTTTTTATTCAATTTATCTTTTTGTTAACATATTCTTGCTATTACATTTATGAGGATAAAATAATAAACAATCTACTTTACAAAAAAGGATACTTATCAAAGTATCCTTTTATATTATAATTAATTAACTAATGATGATATTGTATCATCTATTCATAGCAAGCTGTTTTACTTACTAACTTTTTAAAATCATATAGATTATTCTCTGTTAACCAAATAATTGAATCTATTGTTTTTCCATAAGTTATACCAACGCCTCTTGTTCCGTCATACCCTATACCACTATAAAATATGAAGTAATTTCCTTGATAATAAAGTATTGAACTTCTATATAGTCCTTTATTATTCCAACTAAATAGTTCTGGTGCTAATACCTTTTTGGCAGGTGTATATTTTATATTATCTGTTGATGTTAAGTAATATAAATTCATAGTATTATGACTCTTATAGAAGGCGCTTAATAGCATCTCATAGCCTTTATCTGTTCTTATAAGATCTAAGTGCCAATTATGTAGAGATTCTCCAGCGAAATCAACAACTATTTTTCTTGGTTCACTCCATGCTTCGTCATCTACATTTCTTTCTATATATCTTAACGATAAATCTCTATCAACATACCATACTTTATATTTATCATCTTCTATTATGACAACTGGTGATAAATAGTCTCTTTTTCTACGATTTGCTTTCAAAAATTCTTCTTTTTCACTCCAAGTTACACCGTCATATGTATATTTTCTATAGATTATTACTATATGAGTTACATCATCAACATATCTCCAGTAACATTCCATTCTATCTAATTTTTCATTATACAATAAATGTGTATCTGAATTATAGTAAAGCTTTGATGGTCCATCTGGGGCTGGGTCTAGTGGATTTTCATAGCCTAGTGGCTCTTCCCATTTTATCATATCGTTGCTAGCTAATATATGAGGATTTTCTTTTCCTTGATCTGCTTTTGGATATGGTGTAAATGCTATCCAGTAATAATACCCATGCCATGGCTTTTCTAATGCGATTACTTTTGGATGGTATCCTTCATTATCTCCATACGCACTTTTTAAATCAAGTTTATATGTATCTTTTGTTATTTTTAAAGTACGTGTTATTTTTACAAAGTTTCTTGTAAGCATTTTTGAACCACGTGGTGTTAGAAAAAAACTAGTACAACCTATAAGTAGTAAAATTACTATAACAGTTAGACATATTATTAATTTTTTTTCTATATTTTTATATTTTTTTAATGTCTTTTTTTCTTTTCTTATTTCTAATTCATTTTCTATTGCTTTAGAATTTTCGATGAAATACCTGTTATCATCCCAAAAATCTTCCTTTATTGATTCTTTTTTAACTTCTATAGCTTTTTGTTCATTTATTCTGTTTTGATTTTTATTTATGTTCTTTTTTTTATTTCTTTTTGCCATTACTATCACCTAATAACTTAATAAATTTATCAGTAACTTCTTTTCTAGAATAACTTTTCATAATAATGTCGTAGTTATTCTTTAATTCTTCTGTTGTTACTTTTTCCAGATTATTTATCTTTTTTGTTAAATCATCATAATCTTCAATATATGAGTTTTTTATATCTTTTAGTACTTCATTTGATCCATAGTTTCTATATGCGAAGACTGGAGAACCATTTAAAGTACTTTCAATATATGACATTCCAAATGATTGGTTAAATGAGAAATCTACTGTAAAATCATGATTTTGAATTTCTGATTGTGGTTCTAATGTTAACCCTTTATAGTAAATATAATTATCTATTTCATAATCAAAAATTTTATTTTCAAATTCATCTACAAAGTCACCTGTTCCATAAACATCTATTCTTATATTGTTTATTTTATTTTCCTTTAAATATTTACCATATTCTATAACATTATTTAAGTCATTAACTCTGTCTTTAGAAATACGAGTTAAATAAATACCTTTATATATTTTTTTCTTTCCTTTTGCTTCAATAAGTTCTTTTTCTATTATAGCATTACTTGATAAAGCATTTCCTACAACAGCATAGTCTTTATATGTATCAAATTTAAAATTTTCTATATATCTTTTACGATTTAATTCTGTTACAAAAGCACATTTTTCTAAATTTAGACTTCTTAATTTTTCCATTATTCCTGGAAAAATTCCTTCTATTAAATTAGCGTCTGTGTGGAAGAAATATATTTTGTTTTTTAAATATTTACTTTCTGCATCTTTTAAGAAGAAATGACATGTTTCTCTTGTTGATACAACTGTTTCTGATTTTATATCTTTTAGATATTTTTTCATACCATAACCCACATATGGTATTAGATATTTTTTATTACTGTCATATTTAAAATATGAGTAATTCTTTTTATTATGAAATAATAATACTTTTAATATAGTTGATTTTGATTTTTTACTTGATACATAAATACTTCTAACAGTTAATCCATAAGGAAAATCACATGCGTTTATTCGGGCTGTCTTCTTTAATGAAACAAGTTCTACCAAATAGTTTTGTTCTAAGAGACCTTCTGCTAGTGACTTAGTAGCAGATACTGTTCCTCCTCGTCCAAAATAGTTATATCCTAAGAATGTTACTTTATGTATCTGACAATTTTTCATGTCTTCATACATTTTATCTATATGTTTTCCTTTTAAGACATAATCATAATCTATATCTTCTGGTAATCTACTTTTAAAGAATTGGTTTAATTTATAATCTCCTTTTATTATGTATCTAATTAAAGATGAAGATGTTTCTAAACTATTTTCTTCTAATTCTTCTAAAGTGCAATATAATTTTCTATTTTTTAAGTATGTATCTCTATCTGGTTGAAATAATACAACGGGTTTATTTAAAAATGTGAAATCAAAGCCGAGTGATGAATAGTCAGTAATTAATAACTTACTTTTTACCATTTCATCCATTACATCTATTTTACTTGCATCTACTATTTCTATATTGTCTTTTAATGCATTCATTAGATATTCTTTATGTTCTTTTGTAAATAGTGTATGCATACATAATTTTATCTTTGTGTTTGTATTTTTTAAATATTCATTTAATTTTGGATTTTGTAATGTTCTTTTTACACAACGTAAAAATTGATCTGTTTCTTTATTCTTTCCAAAATATTCTCTCCATGTGAAAAACCAAAGAATTTGATTTTCATCTTTCTCTTGTTTTTGCCTTCTTATTAATTCTTGATATCTTGGATGATATTTTGCATAGTATAATTGATATTGTTTGAAATTATTTTCTACTCTATATGTATCAATTATTTTTTCATTATAGATATAAAATCTAAATATGTGATTGTTATAAGATTTTCCATTATATTCAACTTTTTTAATTCCTAGTGTTCCATGCTGCAAGTAAATAACAGGAGCATTTAGTGGCCCTCCACCTTTTGTTGGTTGAACATCTTTATAACTTAATGATACAAAAAGCATATCAGCTTTTTTATATATTTTATAGTGTTTTATAGAGTTTTTCCATACAATATGTTTTTTTGCTTTATCTGTTAATTTTTCATAGATTTTTTTATTTGTATAATTTTTCTTT
>CAKPMN010000033.1 GCA_934168005.1 uncultured Bacilli bacterium
GTGAGGAGAAGTTTTTTGATAGATAAGGGATTAATTGATAAGTTAAGTATTGAAATGAAAGAAATACTAAAAAAGGAACTAGAAGCTGGAAATGAAATTGTTGAAACATATCAAGGTGGATTTACTAATGTTTCTGCAGAGCATATTTTTATATTCCTGAAATATCCATTTAAAACAAAAATACAAAATAATTTAAACGGAATTATTTATAAAGAAATAAACGATAGACATTATTGGAAAGCTGAATATACGGATGAGAAAAATCATCAAACGTTAGCTTGTAACTTTTAGAAAAATGGAGAATTAGAGGTATGTGAACATATGTATAATGAATTGGTCAAAAGTGGGAAAAAATGAAAAGTGAAGTTTGTAAATTTTGTAATAAAAAATTTGATATAAGAATAATTTGGAGTATAACAATATGGAATTAAAAGTGAAACTAAACAATGATTCTTTAGATGAATTTAAGGAAAAAATAGGTGATGCATTAGATATATTAAATCATGGAACAGAGTCAAGTTATCAAGAAATGACAACGGAGGGATTTATTGACTGGGCATGTGATTTATGGTGGATACCAGATGAAGAAATAGAAATTGAAATTACTGGTTCAATATCAGCATTAGGTATAGAATTACTAAATGAGATATGTGATTTTTGGAAAAATGATGCTGAAACAGTAATAGCAGATGGTAAAAAGAAAATAATTACTTTTACTATCAAGAATAATAAAGAAAAATTAAATATAGAAAACACAGAAACAATAGATTCACTTGCATTCGAGGATAATACAAACAAATTAATATTATGTATATGGGATGGAATGGATTGGAGAGATGAGGGAAAACATATATTATTATTGCAATCTAAATTAAATAATTATATTAGATATATAGATACAAAGCAATATTCTGAAAAATACCCTAATACTAATAATATAGAAATAAAAATTGGATTTCTTTTTAAAGAACCTCAGATTTGCAATGACTTTATTGAAAAAGTGGTAAAACCAAAGATAGCAGAATTATTTAATAATGTTGACATTATAGTAGAACATGGAACAAAAGAGTAAAAAAATTAAAAGAGGAGAAATAGCTTATGAACAAAATTCTAAGTGAAATAAAAGAAATAATTAAACAGAACATAAACGAATATTTACCAGAGGTAAAACCAAGTGATTTAGAAGAAGATGGCACAGTTTATTATATGAACGGAAAAAACGGAACTGAATTCGATTGGTATGTTAATGAGCACTTACCTAGTTTTATGGTATTTTACAATGATAAACAAAATCTAGGAGCAGTAAAGTTATCAATTTATACTAATGGTGGAGTTGTATTATATATTTATGGAGATAAAGGCAACAAAGCTATTAAAGAAGTACAAACTTCAATAGAAGTTGCAGAAAATGAATTATTTAATCTAGCGGTAATATTAAAAAGTGAAGCGGACGATAAGAGCATTTGGGATGCAAGTATAGATAAAATCAATACAGATGTTGAAATAGCCGAAGAAGAAATAACTAAATTTCAAGATTCTGAACAATATATGGAACCAACTAAAAATAGAATGAGACTTTTAAATCAAACTGCATACCTTTCTAAAAAAATACTAGAAGAAGACTGGAAAGTTGGATATATGCGCAGAGATGAGCCTGTAAATGAAAATGATAGTGGATGGTCTTTTTGTGCAGGAAATGAAGACAATGAATACTATAATGATTATAAGAATATCGCATTAGTGAGTGTACATGAAGTATATCAAATAGATCCAGATATTTGGAATTATATTGATAATCCAGTAGGAACAGAACTTATAAGGATATCTTCTAATGAATTTGAAGTAGATAAAAGGGATAAAGAAATTTTTATGGAGAAAAGGAAGGCTTAAAAATATGGAAGAATTATTTAAAGAATTTGAATTTAATGAAAGTACAAACTATGATATAAAAGAAATAAATGGTATGGAATTGCCAATCGACTACTTAAAATTTATGCACAAGCATAATGGTGGTGAAGGTGATGTAGGTAAAAATTCATATATTCAGTTGATAAAATTAGAAGAGCTTGTAGATTATAATAATGATTATGAAATTTTTAAGAACTTCCCTAATTGTTTTGCCTTTGGAGGAGATTTAGGAGGAAATCATTTTTGTTATAATTTTGTAACCAACGAATACTTTGCGATAGATTGCTGTACTACTGGGTTAGAGGGTAGTTATTGC